>NZ_JAYMZS010000020.1:12379-101185 GCF_035828755.1 Amycolatopsis sp. H20-H5
CGCGCCAAACGCACTCGGCGAGTGCGTTTAGCGGGCTAAACGTAAACGCCGGGGACAGCAAGAGGGGCGGGCATCCACGTGGGATGCCCGCCCCTCTGAGCGGTGCTCTAGGCGCTCACGCGCCCGGAATCACTTGATGGAGATCTTGGCGCCGGCAGCCTCGAGCTTCTCCTTGGCGGCCTCGGCGGCCTCCTTGTCGACCTTCTCGAGGATGGCCTTGGGGGCGCTCTCGACGAGGTCCTTGGCCTCCTTCAGGCCCAGACCGGAGACGACCTCGCGGACGACCTTGATGACCTGGATCTTCTTGTCACCGGCGCCCTCGAGGACGACGTCGAACTCGTCCTGCTCCTCGACGACCGCGGCGGCGGGGCCGGCGGCGGCAGCGGCGGCGACCGGGGCGGCAGCGGTGACGTCGAAGGTGGTCTCGAACTCCTTGACGAACGCGGACAGCTCAAGCAGCGTCAGCTCCTTGAAAGCGTCGATAAGTTCGGTGGTGCTGAGCTTCGCCATGATGGCTTTCCTCTCTGAAACGAACTAAACGTTCGGGTGGTTTGTTCAGCTCTCGGCGGGTGCGTCGGCTGTGTCGGTACCGGACTCGGCGCCGCGCTTCTCTTCCAGCGCGAAAGCCAGACGGGCAACCTGGGACGCCGGCGCCTGGAACAGCGCGGCGGCCTGGGACAGCTTCGCCTTGAACGCGCCCGCGGCCTTGGCCAGCAGGACCTCACGGCTGTCGAGATCGGCGATCTGGTTGATCTCGGCGATGGACAGCGGCTTGCCGTCCATGTAGCCGCCCTTGATGACAAGCGCGTTGTTGTCCTTCGCGAAGTCGCGAAGAGCCTTCGCCGCGTCGACAGCTTCGCCCTGCACGAAGGCGATGGCCGTCGGGCCGACGAACAGGTCCTCGAGACCCTCGACGCCGGCATCCTTGGCCGCCAGCTGGACGAGGGTGTTCTTCGCGACCCGGTACTTGGCACTGGTGCCGAGAGCAAGGCGCAGCTTGGAAAGCTGGGCCACGGAGAGGCCGGAGTACTGGGTAACGACGGTGGCCGAGCTGGTGCGGAAGCTCTCCGCGATCTCGGCGACGGCCGCCATCTTGTCGGGCTTCGCCATGGTCGCCTCCTCTCTTGGCTAGTGTTCCCACCGGCCGAAGAGCCCTGAAACGACAAAACGCCCCAGCGCAAGGGCGCGGGGCGTGAATGACCGTGGCGAACCACGGACCAGCCTCGTTCCTCCTGCGCGGGTCGCCCGGCGAATGCGGGACCTTCGTTCTGTGCGCCAGGTGGCACACAGAAAACCAGCGGTCTTCGGTAGAACTTCAGTAGAACTAGAAGTGAGCATACGTCACCCGCCCTGCCCCTTCCGTGCGGGGCTCGACCAGGCATCATGGTGACGTGGCGGAGCAGCGCGATGACGGACAGACGGGCGTCGAGCCCGGCACGGGCATCCAACCCGCGGGACCGGCGCACCCGGCCGTCCCGCCCCCGGATTCCGCCCCGCTCGACGCCGAACAGCTGCGCCAATTCCAGCAGTTCCAGCAGTTCCAGGACTACCTGAAGTTCACCGAGGCGCAGGGGCAGGGCGGGCTGGTCCCGGCCCCGTCCCAGCAGCCGGTGCCGCAACAGTCCTGGCAGCCGCCGGTCCCGGTGCCGCCGCCAGGGCAGCTGGTGCCGCCGGAGCGGCCGCCGCGGAAGGCGCCGCGCTGGCTGACGTGGCTGGTGCGCAAGCTGCTCGGCTGGCTGGTCGCGGTCCTGCTGCTGATCATCGCCGGCACCTGGGCGTATCACCACTTCTTCCCCAGCGACGACGCCCAGACCTCTGAGCAGGTCGCGGCGCAGGGCGGCGGGACCTACAAGACGCGGCACATCCTCACGACGGCGTCGCCGTACGAGTCCGTCCGCCGGGTGTACGACGCCATCGCCCAGCACGGGGCCGGTGCGGCGAGCATGGTCGACCACGGTTGCGGCCTGTTCGACGAACGCACCCAGCTGCAGTTCCCCGCCGATCTCGGCTACCCGGACTGCGCCGCCGCGATCGCTGGCCTGCACGACCAGGTCGGCAAGGGGATGAAGACCGCGTACGCCGAATCTGTCCCGTCGGACCTGTCCGAGCCGTTGCCGGGGAAGACCGTGACGATCAGGTCGTGCGCGTTCCGGATCGTCGGCGGCCCGGCACTGGGCGACTTCATCGTCACCCAGGTCGAGGGCAACCAGTGGCTCATCACCGGCCACCTCCCCGGCCCGAAGTCCTGCTCGGCCCCAACCCGCTGACCTGCGTTTAGCGGGCTAATTGTAGTCGCGGAGCAGCCCCACCAGGCGTTCCGTCCCGAGGTCCGAGTGGGTGGCCAGCGCGAGTGCGGCGACCACCCGGCCCTCCTCGACGACGGGCACGGCGACCGCTGTCACCGTCCGCATGACGTGGCCGGAACCGAGGACGGCGTAACCCCGCGCCCGGATCCGCTCGGCCTCTTCCAGCAACTCGACAGCGGATCGGGGCTCGTGGCCGAGCGCGGCCTCGACGACAGCGCGGCGGTCACGCTCGGGAAGGTGCGCGAGCAGCACGCGGCCCGACGCGGTGTCCGGCAGCGGTGAGCGCAGGCGCCGGGAAAGCGCGTAGTCGAAAGGCTCGTCCGTCCCGGCCCAATCGACGTAGACCGCGTTGTCCCCCACCCGGATCGCCAGCAGCGCGGGACAGCCCGCGGCGGAACTCAGCGACTCCAGATCGGCGTGGACCACGCCGCGCACCGGGATCCGGCCCGACCGGACCGTCAGCACGTGCGGGGCGGGCCCCAGCAGGAACCGGTGCCCCTCCTCGTCCAGATACCCGGCCGCCGCGAGCCCGTTGACCAGCTTCTGGATCGACGAGACCGGCGCTTCCAGCCGCAGCGCGAGCTGGGTGAGCGTCATCCCGGCGGCGCTGTTCGCCACTGCGTCGAGAATCTCCGCGATGCGATCGACCGTGCGATGGCGCGGACGCCTGTTATCCATATAGGTATCGTAGTATCACATTGCGTACTTTAGTTAGGATAGCTAAGTTATTGGGCAGGAGCTCGCCCGAGAAGGAGGAACCGTGACCGAAAGCCCGCAAGGCGCACTGCACGGAGTACGCGTCGTCGACCTCTCGTCCGTGGTGATGGGGCCGTACGCCACCCAGATCATGGGCGATCTCGGCGCGGACGTGATCAAGATCGAGTCGCCCGCCGGGGACAGCACCCGCACGACCCACCCGCAGCGCCACGAGGGCATGGGCGCGCTCGCGCTCAACGTGAACCGGAACAAGCGCAGCGTCGAGCTCAATCTCAAGACCGAAGGCGGCCACGAGGCCTTCCTCCGGCTGGTGCGCGACGCGGACGTGCTGGTCACCAACATGCGCCCCGGCGCGCTGGAGCGGCTCGGCCTCGACTACGCGCGGCTCGCCGTCGAGAACCCGAAGCTCGTCTACTGCAACGCCCAGGGTTTCCGCAGTGACTCCGACCGCGCCGGGCTGGCCGCCTACGACGAGATCGTGCAGGCGTCGTCCGGAATGGCGGACCTGATGCTGCGCGCGACCGGCACACCGACCTACGCGCCCACGATCCTGGCCGACAAGCTGTGCGCGCTCACCATCGTGTACTCCGTGCTCGCCGCGGTGATCCACCAGCGCGCCACCGGGCGCGGCCAGCGCGTCGAGATCCCGATGGCGGACACGATGCTCGCGTTCAACCTCGTCGAGCATCTCGCCGGCCACACGTTCGAGCCCGCGATCGGCCCGATGGGCTTCAACCGCTCGATGACGCGGGGGCACCAGGCCGTGCGCACGAGCGACGGCTGGGCGTGCATCCTGCCGTACACGGCGAAGAACATCACCGACTTCTTCACCGCCGCCGGTCGCGCGGACCTGGCCGCCGACCCCCGCTTCCAGGACCCGGCCAACCGTGCCGCGCACTACGGCGAGCTGTACGAGGAGGTCGAGGGCGTCGCCGTGGACAAGACCACCGAAGAGTGGCAGAAGATCTGCGCGGAGCTGTCCGTCCCGTTCGCTCCGGTGATGAAGCTGGAAGACGCCGAGACCGACCCGTACTTCACCGGCAGCGGCCTGATCGAGGTCGTCGAGCACCCCACCGAGGGCGCCTACCGCCGCGTCGGCCCGCCGATGATCCTCTCCGACACCCCGGCCGCCGTCCACCGCCACACCCCCCGTCTCGGCGAGCACACCGCCGAGGTCCTCGCCGAACTCGGCTACACCCCCGAGGAGATCGCCCACCTCTCCTGACCCCCCACGTACGTTTAGCCCGCTAAACGCACTCGCCGCACCCCCGCCACCTGCGTTTAGCGGGCTAAACGTCGTCGTTGCGGACGCGGACTAGAGGCGCGTGCAAGTAGGTGGGCGGGGACGGTTAGCCCGCTAAACGCGCTCGCCGGACCCCCACTGCGTGCGTTTAGCGGGCTAAACGTCGTCAGAGGGCGTGGGAGGTGGCGAGGAAGGTGGTCAGGGCTTCGGCGAAGGCTGGGGACATGACCGCGGCCAGGTGGTCGCCGGGGACGCGGACCAGGCGGGCGCCGGCGATCGCGGCGGCGAGGCGTTCGGGCTGGGCGGCCAGCGGGTCGGCTTCACCGGCGAGGACAAGGGTGGGGACCGCGATCGCGGACAGGTCGATCGGCTTGTTCCGGGCCCCGCGCGCGAGGGCGGCGAGGGCGAAGCGGTCGCCACCGAGCGCGTCGGCCAGCATCCGGAACGGCGCGCCCGCGGGCGGGGCCGCTTCGACCGAGTCCGCCAGCATCGCCTCGCTGATCACCTCGGGCGTGACGACGCGGGTGTCCACGCCGCCGAAGTCGACGATCCCGGCGCCGACACCGCCGGTCGCGAGGCAGCGGACACGCTTGTCCGTCGCGGCGACCGTCAGCGCGATGATCGCGCCCAGCGAATAGCCGACCAGCGAGACCTCGTCCAAGCGCAGCTCGTCGAGCAACGCGGACACGTCGTACGCCATCGCGTCGCCGCTGTAGCTCGCCTCGTCGTGCGGCTTCTCCGAACGTCCATGACCCCGCGCGTCGAGCGAGATCACGGTGAACCCGGCGTCGCGCAGCGCGGCGACCACGCCGGGGGCGATCCAGTTCGCGTTCGTGTCCGCGGCGAACCCGTGCTGCAGCACCACGGGACGCGGGTGACGGCCCATCCCTTCCCAGCGGGTGTAGCTCAGCTGGACCCCGTCGAACGAAGTGAAAGTCGGCATCGGGCCATCACACAACAAACAGTGTCTTTAAAGCATAAAGGGCGGCCCCGCACGAAGCGGGGCCGCCCTCTTCGGTGATGTCCGACTCAGACGTTTTCCTCGGTGAGGAGGTTGCGCGTCCGGGCGGGGTCGACCTGGATGCCAGGGCCCATCGTCGTGGAGAAGGTGACCTTCTTCAGGTAACGGCCCTTGGCCGAGGACGGCTTCGCGCGGAGGACCTCGTCGAGCGCGGCCGCGTAGTTCTCCACCAGCTTCTCGGTGTCGAACGAGGCCTTGCCGATCACGAGGTGCAGGTTGGCCTGCTTGTCCACGCGGAAGTTGATCTTACCGCCCTTGATGTCCTGCACGGCCTTCGTGACCGCGGGAGTCACGGTGCCGGTCTTCGGGTTCGGCATCAGGCCACGCGGGCCGAGGATGCGGGCGATGCGGCCGACCTTGGCCATCTGGTCCGGCGTCGCGATCGCGGCGTCGAAGTCGAGCCAGCCACCCTGGATGCGCTCGATCAGTTCGTCCGTGCCGACTGCGTCAGCGCCGGCGGCTTCGGCCTCAGCGGCCTTGTCGCCGACGGCGAAAACGATGACGCGGGCGGTCTTACCGGTGCCGTGCGGCAGGTTCACGGTGCCGCGGACCATCTGGTCGGCCTTACGGGGGTCGACACCGAGGCGCATGGCGACCTCGACGGTGGCGTCCATCTTCGTCTTGGAGGTGTCCTTGGCCAGCTTGGCCGCGTCGAGCGGGGCGTACAGCCGCTCGCGGTCAACCAGCTCGAGGGCCTGACGGTAGGCCTTGCTGTGCTTGGTCATGCTTCTGTCCTTAACTTTCAAAAACGGATCAGTGTGGTGCGAGCCAGCACTGGCTCTCCCACGGGGGATGTGCGAAATCGCGCCGGTTTCTGGACCGAGCGATTCCGATCGGCCCCTGGGCCGAGCGGAATCGTGAGGGAAGAAATCGGCTTAGGGCGATTTCGCCGCCTCGACGAAGTCGAGGCCATTAAACAACCGTGATGCCCATCGAGCGGGCGGTACCGGCGATGATCTTCGCGGCCTGATCGATGTCGTGCGCGTTCAGGTCGGATTCCTTGGTCTTCGCGATGTCGCGGACCTGGTCCCAGGTGACCTGGGCGACCTTGGTCTTGTGCGGCTCGCCGGAACCCTTTTCGACACCAGCGGCCTTGAGCAGCAGGCGCGCGGCCGGCGGCGTCTTCAGCTTGAAGTCGAACGACCGGTCTTCGTACACGGAGATCTCAACCGGGACGACGTCCCCACGCTGCGACTCGGTCGCCGCGTTGTACTGCTTGCAGAACTCCATGATGTTGACGCCGTGCTGACCCAGCGCGGGGCCGACCGGCGGCGCCGGGTTGGCCGCACCGGCCTTGATCTGCAGCTTGATGATCGCCGCAAGCTTCTTCTTCTTGGGTGGCATTTCTTTGTTTCCTTCTTACTGACTTTCGAGTCCCCCGCACACCTGCCAGTACGCGGGGACTGCCGGCCGTCTGGCGGCCGTCAGATCTTGGAGACCTGGGTGAACGACAGCTCGACCGGGGTCTCCCGGCCGAAGATCGACACCAGGACCTTCAGCTTCTGTCCGTCCACATTGACCTCGGAGATCGTGGCGGGCAGCGTGGCGAACGGGCCGTCCATGACGGTGACCGACTCGCCGATCTCGAAGTCGACCTCGACGGCGGGGCCGCCCAGCTGCGACTCGGAGCCCGAGGAATCGCCCTTGCCGGACTTCGCGGGTGCCGCGTTCTCGACCTTCGGGGCGAGGAACTTCAGCACCTCGTCGACGGTGAGCGGCGACGGACGCGAAGTGGCGCCGACGAATCCGGTGACACCGGGGGTGTTGCGGACGGCGCTCCACGAAGCGTCGTTGAGTTCCATCCGGACCAGGATGTAGCCGGGCAGCACCTTGCGCTGCACCAGCTTGCGCTGGCCGTTCTTGATCTCGGTGACCTCTTCGGTCGGGACCTCGATCTGGAAGATGTAGTCCTCGACGTCCAGCGTCGTGGTCCGGGTCTCGAGGTTGGTCTTGACCTTGTTCTCGTAACCCGCGTACGAGTGCACGACGTACCACTCGCCGGGCGCGGCGTAGAGCTCCGCGCGCAACTTGGCGATGGGGTCCTCGTCGTCGGCCTCGGGCTCCGCGGGCTCGTCGGCTTCCGAGGTTTCCGCAGCGACGTCGGCCGTCTCGGCGACGTCGGCAGAGGTCTCCTCGGCTTCGGCGGTTGCGTCGACCTCTTCGCTTTCAGCGGGCACCTCGACGGGTTCCAGGTGCTCCGAGCCCTCGTCACCGAGTGCCGCGTGCACCTGCTCGTCGGAAAGCTCGGTCAGGTCATGACCGGCTGCTGTGCCGTTGTCGGAGGTCACGTTCCGTCCTCTCAGTTGATCGCTTGCCGTATCCGCGCAGGCTGCCGCGCGACGCATCGAAGGCGCCGCGTCCTGACAACCTCAGCTGCCGAATACGGCACCGACGACCTGCTTGAAAGCCAGGTCGAGACCGCTCACCAGTGCCACCATGAACACCACGAAGACCAGCACCACCGCGGTGTAGGTGACCATCTGCTTGCGGTTCGGCCAGATGACCTTGCGCAGCTCTGCCCAGACCTCACGGATGAACCGGACCAGCCGGGCGAACGGGGACGCCTGCTTGGCCTTGCGATCCCGCTTGGGGGTCGCCGTGCCCTTGGCGTCCTTGGCCTTCTCGGTCTTGTCACCGGGCTTCGTCTTACCGGCAGGCCTGGTCTTGTCGTCCGATTTGGCCTCGGACTTCCCAGCCGGACGGGCGGACGAACGGCGCTCACGCCGAGCAGCGGCAGTACTCGGGCGGGAAGACGCCTCGGGCGTCTTTTCCTGCTCGTTCTCACCGCTGGCGTCGCTGTCGCTCACGACCACTCCTCCGCTTCACCAGTTTGCTTACGCAGGGGTGACAGGACTTGAACCTGCAACCTGCGGTTTTGGAGACCGCTGCTCTGCCAATTGAGCTACACCCCTTTGGGAGCACCGGCTACCCGAAGCTCCCGTGGACGCCTTCCAGCATCCCCACCATCCAGCGGGGATGACCGTAGTGCGTTCCAAGACCAGAAGTCTACGGCAACCCTCGAACCCGCCCGCAACCACGCCCCTCAAGCCCGCCGGGTACCCCGCCGAGCTCGAAATCGCCGTACTGCGAACGCGTTGATCGTGCCACGATGGCCGCATGGACCCCGCGGCCGCCCCCGAACCCGACCGTTCCCGCGTCTCGGCGAGGATCGGCGGCATCACCCCGTCGGCCACGCTCGCCGTCGACGCGAAGGCGAAAGCGCTCAAGGCACAGGGCAGGCCGGTGATCGGTTTCGGCGCCGGCCAGCCCGACTTCCCCACCCCGGCGCACGTGGTGGAGGCCGCCGCGGCCGCCGTACGGGATCGCGCCAACCACGGTTACACCGCCGCGGGCGGGCTGCCGGAGTTGCGTGAGGCGATCGCGGTGAAGACGCTGCGTGACTCCGGATTCGCCGTCGACCCCGGTCAGGTCCTGGTCACCAACGGCGGCAAGCAGGCGGTCTACTCGGCCTTCGCCACGCTGCTCGACCCTGGCGACGAGGTCCTGCTGCCGGCGCCCTACTGGACCACCTACCCCGAGTCGATCGTGCTGGCGGGCGGCGTTCCGGTGCAGGTCACCGCCGACGAGTCCACCGGCTACCTGGTCAGCGTCGAGCAGCTCGAGGCCGCCAGGACGCCGCGCACGAAAGTGCTGATGTTCGTCTCCCCGTCCAACCCGACCGGCGCGGTCTACCCGCGCGAACAGGTCGAGGCGATCGGCCGGTGGGCGGACGAACACGGACTGTGGGTGATCACCGACGAGATCTACGAGCACCTGGTCTACGACGGCGCCGAGGCGCCCTCGATGCCGGTCGTGGTGCCCGGGCTGGCGGACCGGACGCTGGTGCTCAACGGCGTCGCGAAGACCTACTCGATGACCGGCTGGCGGGTCGGCTGGCTGCTCGGTCCGCCCGACGTGGTCAAGGCTGCGACGGCGTACCAGTCGCACCTGTGCGGCAACGTGTCGAACGTGGCGCAGCGGGCGGCGCTGGCCGCGGTGGCCGGTCCGCTCGACGTCGTCGCCACCATGCGCGAGGCGTTCGACGCACGGCGGAAACGGATCGTTTCGCTGCTCTCGGAGATCCCCGGCGTGCACACCCCGACGCCCGAGGGCGCCTTCTACGCGTATCCGTCGGTGAAAGCCCTGCTCGGCAAGGAGATCCGCGGCGAACGGCCGGCCGACTCGGTCGCGCTGGCGGACCTGATCCTGCGTGCGGTGGAGGTCGCCGTCGTGCCTGGCGAGGCCTTCGGAACTCCCGGATATTTCCGACTTTCGTATGCCCTCGCGGAGGCGGAGCTCGTCGAAGGGGTCACCCGGATGGGTGCTCTCCTCGCCGAGGCGCGGTAGCGGCATGAGACTCGGGCTCGCACTCCCCCAATACGGCAGGCTGGCTTCGCTGACCGCGGTCGCCGGGTTCGCGACAACCGCGGAGGGCCTCGGCTACTCGTCCTTCTGGGTGGGCGACCGCGTGCTGACGCCGATCTCGCCCTCGGACCGCTATCCCGGCGGCACGGCGGAACGGCCGTACCCACCGGAGTTCGTCACGTTCGCCGACCCGTTCACGGTGCTGACCGTCGCGGCCACCGCGACGAAGACCGCCCGGCTCGGCAGCAGCACCCTCACCGGCCCGGTGTACCCGCCCGTGCTGCTCGCGCGTGCGCTGACCTCGCTGGACCAGCTCAGCGGCGGCAGGCTCGACGCCGGGCTCGGGATCGGCTGGCTGCGTGACGAATACACCGCGGCGGGCGTGCCATGGGTGGGGCGCGGGAAGCGGCTCGAAGAGCTCCTCGACGTGCTGCGCGCGTTCTGGACCGGTGAGCCGGTCGAGCATCTCGGCGAGCGGTGGCACGTCCCGGCGTCGAAGGTCGGCCTGCGGCCGGTCCAGCGGCCGCATCCGCCGATCCTGCTGGGCGGAATGTCGAAAGCTTCACTCGACCGAGTGGGCCGGACCGCGGACGGCTGGCTCCCCGGCGGGCTGCCCGCGCCGCTGCTGCGGAAGCTGTGGCAGGTCGTCACGGCGTCGGCCGAGCGCGCGGGACGGGATCCGGCGGCATTGCGGCGGGTCCTGCGGCTCAATCCGGCGGCGGACTCACGGCTTTCCGCGGTCGCGGAGCAGCTGACGGCGGCCTGGGAGATCGGCTTCACCGAAGCGTTCGTCGACCTGCACTATCTCGCCCGCGACGTCCCGCACGCCCTGGGGCTCGCGGCCGAACTGCGCCCTCTCGTTCCTCAGGCTTGAAAAGCCCCTGAAGGCCACCTTCACGGCGTATTACGCCGTGAAGGTGGCCTTCAGGGTCAGTTGGATCAGGCTTCGTTCGCGGACAGTTCCACGAGTGCGGCGGCCTTGGCCGCGTACTTCCAGTTTCCCAGGTCGCGGATCGTCTTGATCTTGAGATCCGCGAGCAGCTCGTCGTGCTTCGGGGTGAGCCCTTCGAGCGCGGACGGCGGCGCGTCCAGCAGCTCGTTGATCGTCTTGCCCTCGTATGCCTTGTCGACCAGCTTGTTCAGGTTCAATCCCACGTCGAACTCCGCCTTTCTAGGTCTGTCCGGACCGCCTCACCCTCGCCCTGTCACCGGCCGGGCGCAACCCCGGCGACAAAGACGGTTAGTTCTAGTACAGTTAGAACAATGCTGGTCCGCATCGATCCTGGTTCGACCGTGCCGCTGTTCGAGCAGGTGGCGTCGTCGGTCCGCCGCGCGCTCGCGGACGGAACGCTCGAACGCGGCGAGCAATTGCCGCCCGCCCGCGAGCTGGCGGCGTCGCTGGAGATCAACGTCCACACCGTGCTCAGGGCGTACGCGCTGCTGCGCGACGAGGGCCTGATCGACCTGCGGCGAAGGCGTGGCGCGGTGGTCATCGGCGGCGCGCACGCACGCGCCCGGCTGACCGGGCTTGTCCACGAGCTCATCGCCGAGGCGCGCAAGGAAGGCGTCAGCCTCGACGAGCTCACTGGGGTGATCAAGGAGAAGTACTCATGAACGGCGTCAAACTCACTCGCGTGCTGGCCGCCACGCTCGGTCTGCCGACGGCCGCGCTGGCCGTCACGATCGGCTTCCGCCAGGCCTGGTCCGGCCGGTTGCCCGATCCCGTCGCGACCCACTGGAGCGGCGGCCCGCCGAACGACTCGTCCGCGCTGGGGACGACGGTCACCGTGTTCTTGGTGATCGCGGCGGTCGTGACGCTGGGAAGTGCGGCGCTGGCGGTGAACTCACTTCGGCAGGGCGAGCCCCTGCCACGCAGCGCTGTCGGCCTCTCGACCGCACTGTCCACTGTGCCTTCAGCCGTCCTGCTGAGCGTTCTGCAGGCGAATCTGGACGCACCGACCTGGCAGCAGGCGACCAGCGGCTGGATCGTGGTGCTCTATCTCGGCGGGACGGCTCTGCTCGGTGCGCTGGGCGGGTTTGCCGGCGGGTTGCGCGCACCACACGCCGACGGTCCCGGCAATGCGGCGCCGAGCATCGGGCTGGAGGCCGGGCAACGGGCGTTCTGGTCCGGTCACGCGGTCAATTCCATGCTGCTGCGGCTCTTCCCGGCCACCCTGGTGGTCGCGGTGGGGATCAGCGCGGTCGTCGGCTCGTCCGCGCGGTGGCCGTTCCTCACGCTGCTCGTGGTGATCGTGGCGCTGGCCTCGACGATGACGGTCAAGGTCCGCGCGACCGTGGACTCGTCCGGGGTCACCGTGCGGATGGGCGTGCTCGGCTGGCCGAATCGTCATCTCGAGCTGGACGACATCACGGAAGCGAAAGCCGCGAAGCTCAGCGCGCTGGGAGACGGCGGCCTCGGCATCCGGGTGAACCCGCTGTCCGGCAAGACGGCGTACAAGGTGCGCGGCGGGCCTGCCCTGGTCATCGGCCTGGTGGGCGGCCGGTCCGTGCTGATCAGCGTCGACCACCCCGAGCCCGGCGCCGGGCTGATCAACGATCTCGTCCGGCAGCACCGGTCTTCACCCGGAACGGCGACGTAATCCGCGCGCTGATCGCGTAGAAAAGGACTAGTGGCGAAAAAGAGCGGTGGGGGCTGTCTGGTCCTGGTGATCGTGGCCGGGCTGGCGATATTCGGGTACTACCAGTGGCAGAAGGGCTCATCGGCGGCGCCGCCGAGCGGGGACGACACCGGCGGCGGCACCGGCCGGTACGTGGCGCTGGGCGATTCGTACACCTCGGCACCGCGGACGGGCGCGGCGGCGGGCACCCCGCCGGGCTGCGACCGTTCGGCCAACAACTATCCGCACCTGGTCTCGGCGAGCATCAAACCGGCCGAGTTCGTCGACGTCAGCTGCAGCGGAGCAGTAACGGCAAGCATGACCGGAACGCAGAAGACCGCGAACGGCACCAACCCCGCCCAACTGGACGCGGTGACCAAGACGACAACCCTGGTCACGGTCGGGATCGGCGGAAACGACGTCGGCTTCATAGCCCTGGCGCAGCAATGCACCACGGTCCACCCGAACGGCGCGGCCTGCCGGGACCGCCTCACGGCCGACGGCCACGACCAGCTCGCCGAGCGAACAGCGGCCACGGCCCCCAAGATCGCGGCGCTCCTGGACACGATCCACACCAAAGCCCCGAAGGCCCAGATCATCGTGGTCGGCTACCCCACGGTCCTCCCGGACGGCGACGGCTGCTGGCCAGCGCTGCCCGTCGGCTCAGGTGACGTCGCCTACCTCCGCGACTCCCTGGCGAACCTGAACACCATGCTCTCGGACCAGGCAAAAGCGCACAAAGCCGGCTACGCGGACACGGCAACTCCCAGCAAGGGCCACGACCTCTGCACAGCCTCGGACACCAGATGGACAGAGGGAATAGTCCCCACCTCCCACGCAATCCCCTTGCACCCCAACGCCAAAGGCGAGCAAGCAATGGCGGAAACGGTGGAGAACCTAGTAAAAACCCCCTAAACCCCCGGTGTCACCGAGCGCACCGACCAGCCGCGTCAGGGGCAATCAAAAGTCGTTGTGGGCGCGTAGGGCCGAAGGCTCAGGGCTGGGGCACGCGGACCAGGGCCTGGGCCTTTCCCAGCACGGTCTGCCCGTCGAAGGTGGCGGTGATGTTCACCAGCACGGTCCCGTCGTCATGGACCTTGAAGACCTTCCCCGCAAACCCGACTACGGCACCGTCCTCGCCATCAGGCACCACGACAGGCCGGGTGAACCGCGCGCTGTACTCCAGCAGCAGCCCGGGGTCGCCGAGCCACTCGGTGACGAGCCGCGCGGCGAGTGCCATGGTCAGCATGCCGTGGGCGATGATGTCCGGAAGGCCGACCTCCCTGGCGAATCGCTCGTTCCAGTGGATCGGATTGAAGTCGAGTGAAGCGCCGGCATAGCGGACCAGCTTCTCGCGGGTAAGCCGGACTTCGAGGGCCGGGATTTCGTCGCCGATGTTCATCCGTCGTCTCCTCGGACCACGAGCTGTGCACGGGTGGTGCAGACCGGCTCGCCGTGCTCGTCGGCGATCTCGGCGCGGACGTTGATGAAGTCGTTGCCCGCACGGGCCATGATGCGTTCGATGTGGGTGGTCAGCTCGAGCCTGTCGCCCGCGTGCACCGGCCGGGCGTGGGTGAACTTCTGGTCGCCATGGACCATCCGCGAGTAGTCGAGGCCGAGCTCGGGGTCGGCGACGATCGCGTTGATCGCGGCGAGGTTGATGACGGTGAGGAACGTCGGGGGTGCGATCACGTCCGGGTAGCCGGCCGCTTCCGCCGCGTCGACGTCGCGGTAGAGCGGGCTTTCGTCGCCGATCGCGTCGGCGAACTCCCGGATCTTCTCGCGGCTCACTTCGTAGGTGCTGGTCGGCGGGTAGACCCGCCCGGTAAACGACTCGTCCAAGGCCACCTGGGCAGGTTACCTACCGGGGCCGGGGGCGCCGCCATGCCGGTACGGCCAAAGTTCGGGCCGAAACTGGTGGGGACAGCACAAAACCGCCCCGGGTATCCGGAGCGGCTCGTGTGAATCCTTGGGGCAGAAGCTGGGTAGAACCGCTTACGTCAGCGGGTCTCTTTGTGAGTCCGGTGCGTACCGCAGTTCGGGCAGAACTTCTTCATCTCCAGGCGATCCGGGTCGTTGCGCCGGTTCTTCTTGGTGATGTAGTTGCGGTGCTTGCACTCCTCGCACGCCAGCGTGATCTTCGGTCGCACGTCGGTGGAAGCCACAGCATTTCCTCATCTCTAAAAGACACAAAGTTCCCAACCGGGACACCCAAGCTTACGGTGCCCACCGGGTGGGGGGTCCAGGGGGGCGAAGCCCGCCCTGGTGGGGCCTTGGGGGTACGACCCCCCAGGGTTATTGCGCAGCGAACACGGCTGGCGCGTTCCGCCAGCACAGCTCGCCCACTCGCGTAGCGATGGCCGGACTTGAACCGGCGACACAGCGATTATGAGTCGCTTGCTCTGCCAGCTGAGCTACACCGCCAAGCATGCCCACCCCGGGCCCCAGGGCTTGGCCCTGGCGGGGTCTGAGGGTTTGGCCCCCAGCGGACATTACGAAGCGAGCTCCGCCTGCGACTTCCGCAGGCGAAGCCCACCCACTAGCGAGCCCCTTTACGGAATCGAACCGTAGACCTTCTCCTTACCATGGAGACGCTCTACCGACTGAGCTAAAGGGGCCTGCCTTGTTGAGGCCTAGAAAAGATTACAAGAGGCGCTCCGGCGGCCCGCAACCGGGGTGCCCCAACGACAAAACCTCAGCTCAGGAGGGTCAGGACGGTCTCGGCGTGCCGTCCCTGCGAGCGGGCCGTGCGGGCCTGGAGCCACGCCTCGAGCCGGTCCTCGGGCAGCGGACGCGAGATGAGATAGCCCTGTGCGACGTCACATCCCATCGCTTCGAGCTGATCCCGCGCCACGTCCTCCTCGACGCCCTCGGCGACCACCGTGAGGCCCAGAGAGTGCCCCAGCTCGACGATGGAGCGCACCACGGCGAGGTCGCCGAGATCCGTGCCCATGCCGAGGACGAAGCTCTTGTCGATCTTCACCTGGTCGACCGGGAGCTGACGCAGGTACGCCAGCGACGAGTAACCGGTGCCGAAGTCGTCCACCGCCAGCTCGATGCCCAGCGAGTGCAGCTCCCGCAGGATCGGCAGCGCCTTCTGCGGGTCGGACATCACACCGGATTCGGTGAGCTCGAACGTCAGCAGCTCCGGCGGGATGCCGAAACGCTCCAGCTCGGCCTTGACCTTCTTCGGGAAGTCCTCGTCGGCGAGGTTGCGGACCGACAGGTTGACCGCCGCGGAGATCCGCAGACCCTCATCGAGCCATTTGCGGACCCGTTTGAGCGACTCCTCCAGCACGAACGACGTCAGCACGCCGATCAGCCCGGCCGCCTCGATCGCCGGGACGAACTCGTCAGGGCCGAGCCTGCCGAACTCCGGGTGCACCCAGCGCACCAGCGCCTCGACGCCCTGCACCTGCCGGCTCGGGAGGTTGATCTTGGGCTGGTAGTGGACGCTGACCTGACCGTCCTCCAGCGACTGCCGGAACTGCGTGACCATCTGGAACCGGCGCATGAAGATCTGGCCCATGCTGGGGACGTAGCCGCGGACTTCCTCTCCGCCCTTGGTGGCGCGGACGGCGACGTCGGCGCGCTGGAGCAGCCCGTCGATGTCGACCGCGTCGCCGTTCTCTTCCGTCGCGGAGCAGGCGAAGCCGACCATGGCGCTCGCCTCGACGGCGAGCCTGTCGACCGGGTACGGCGCGGAAAGCTGGGTCCGCAGGCGTTCGGCCGCGGCGTGGGCCTGCTCAGGCACGCAGCCGGTCAGCAGCGCGGCGAACGAAGCGCCCTCGAGCCGCGCGAGCGGGACGTCGGAGCCGAGCGCGTCACGGATGCGGCGGCCTGCGGCGATGACCATCCGGTCGGCCCAGGTGTAGCCCAGCGCGTCGCTGACCGTGGAGAAGACGTCCAGATCGACGCGCAGCACCACGGCGTTGGGTTGCTCGCGCAGCGGCTCCCTGGCGACCTGGCGGAAGCCCGGCCGGTTGAGCAGACCGGTCAGCGGGTCGTGATAGGCGTCGTGGCGCAGCGTGGCGAGCAGGCGCCGGTTGTCCAGCGAGGTGGCGAGGTGGCTGGCCATGGTGCCGAGCAGCTGGACGTCGTACTTGCCGAAACCGCGCCAGCGAGAGAGCCGGTCGTGCGCCTCGACGACGCCCAAGAGCTGGTTCGCGCTGCGCAGCGGCACGACGAGCGCCTCCTGCGCGCCGCGGTCGAGCAGGGAAGCCCGCACGTCCGGGTTGGCCTCGGTGATACGAAAGTGCCGGACGTGCGCGCCGGGCAGGCGCAGCAGCGGGTCGTCGGTGGCGACGTCGCCGTCGGGCAGGTCGTCACCGGCGACGACCACGCGCATGGTGTCGGAGGGGTCGAGCCTGAGTCTCAGCACGACCCGGCCCGCGGCGAGCTGGTCCTTGATGCGCTCGGCGATCGTGACCCACTCGCGGACGTCGACGCCGCCGACGAGCTCGTCGGCGCGGCTGGCCGGGCGGGCGGCCGCGAGCTGGCCGGACCTGGCGACCATCAGGCTCACGTCGGACAGGGCTTCCATGTCCCGCTGCTCGCGCAGCAGATCGGAGTACGCCCAGTACAACGCGGTGAGGCCGAGGAAGACCGCGAGCACAAGCGGCCAAGCCTTGGGGGTGTTGGAGATGACGAGGTAGCCCGACAGGCCGACCGAGGCGTTGACGAACCCGACGACCAGGATGCGCCCGGTCAGCCGGATCGCGGTGCTGATCCGCATGCGGCGGCGCAGCACGCGGACCGCGGCGAGCGCGAGCAGCGTGCTGACCAGCGGCGCGGTCAGCGTCCCGGCGAGGGCGGCCAGCCAGGGCATCGGGATGCCCGGCCCGCCGAAGGCCTGCTTGACCAGGCCCGCGACGGCGAACGCGCCGGTGATCTCGAGCAGGAAGGCACCCGCGTTGTAGAGCACGCGCCCGGCGACCTTGCGGGCGAGCAACGTGCCGATGCCCGCCACCAGGTGCGCGGCGAGCACCACCTCGAACGGGGCGATGAAGAAGCCGATGACCAGTGGGATCTCGGTGAACGAGATAGTCCACGAGATACCGCTGCGGACGTCGACGTTGATGCCGAGCTGTTCGGCGAGCAGGAACGCGAGCGCGAGCACCGGCGCGATCCACCACAGCCTCATGTCGCCCTTGAAGGGCAGCCACGAGCCGACGGCGGCCGCGGCGGCGAGGCCCACGGTCAGTACGGCGAAGGTGTAGACACGGAACCGGCGTTCGTCGGTGCGTGCTTCACCGGAAACGGCGTTCCCCCTGCCCGGTTTCGCCCCTGCGGCGGTACCGGGCGTGCCGTTCGAGTCCGGCATCCGACCTTCCTTCCCGGCGGCCAACCGGTCGCTGTTCTCTGCCAGTCGAGCCGGGCGATGTCACTCGACATCGACCGCTCGGCGGAACCAAGGGCATTACAGTACCCCGGAGGGCGTACCCGAGTCCCTTTCGAGACAGTAGGAGATCACCCCAGGGTTAACAATGGGCATGTCTCGCTGACCTGCGTGGACCAAGGAGTGAAATAGGAGCGTTATTCGCGTTCCGCTCCGGCACACCCGGTAGCCGGGACACGATCTCCTGAACTCTCCCCCGATCGGCCGCGAAGGCGCTTCAATGGGGCGATGACGACCGAGGCGATCGCCGCCGCGCACTCCGCGCGGCTGGCCACGATCGACGCGCTGCTGCCCGAATCACCTGCACCGGAGCCCGATTCCGCGGCCGGCGAGTGGCTCACCGCCACCGCCGGCGAGTCCGCGGCAGCCGGGTTCGCGACCCGCACCCAGATCACCGGGGACTCCCCGGTGGCCCTTTGGCGAACGCTTGTCGAGCACCGGCTCGACGTCCAGCTGTGCGGCACCGAACCGGAAGAAGCCTTCGGCGCAGTACTCACCCAATGGGATGAACACCTCCGGATGAGGGCGACACCTGGCGACCTCGAGGCCGCGGCCGTCGTGGCGCGGCCGAGCCGCGATTCGGCGGGCGCGGCGGAGTTGCTCCGGCACGGTTTCGCGCCCGTCCTGGTCATCGCCGCGCGCCCCGCCGACCGGCTCGGCGCTGGTCCGCCCACGACGCCCGGGGTCTGCATCCGCCCGGCCGAACCCGGTGACCTGCCCACCGTGGTGCACCTGCAGTGGGAGTTGCAGCGGTACGACGCCCAGTTCGGCACGGTCACCCTGCGCGACAACGCCGAGCAGCTGATCACCACCGAACAGAGTGCGCTGCTCGCGCGTGACGAGCCGAGGATGTGGATCGCCGAGCTCTACGGCCAGCCCCTCGGCCTCATACACGTGCAGTTACCGGGTGAAACGGGCTGGATCAGCGACCGGGTGGCGGCGGGCAGAGTCGGCTACCTATCGTCACTGGCTGTGGCCGAAGCCGCGCGCTCCACCGGCGTCGGCACTGCGCTCACCGCGCACGCGCACCAGGTCTTCGATGAGGCCGGCGCCGACGTCGTCCTGCTGCACCACGCGCTGGCCAATCCGCGGTCCACGCCGTTCTGGTACGCGCAGGGCTACCGGCCGCTCTGGACGTACTGGCAGCGGAGGCCCGCCGTCCGCCGTTGACCGGCGTGCCGCTCGCTACGCTGGCGGCAAGGTCGAGAGCTCGGGGAGAAAACGTGAACCACAGTGATGACGCCGCGCCCAAAGCGCCCGAAGGCGTGGACACCGAGAAGCCGTCCGCGGCGCGGATCTACGACTGGTACCTCGGCGGCAGCCACAACTGGGCGGTGGACCGCGAGTTCGGCCGTCGCGTCGAAGAGCAGTGGGCTTGGGTGAAGCCGGGCGCGAAACACAACCGGGAGTTCATGAACCGGGCGGTCCGGGCGGCGCTGCAGGCGGGCATCCGGCAGTTCATCGACCTCGGCTCCGGCGTGCCGACGGCGGGCAATGTGCACGAGGTGATCATGGACGAACTCGGCGCCGACGAGCGCGCGACCGTCATCTACGTGGACTACGAGCCGGTGGCCGCCGCGCACGGGACCCTGATCCTCGAGGACCAGGACGCGACCGACTGGGCCGCGCTGGTCCAGGCGGACATGCGGAAGCCGAAGGAGATCCTGCGGCACGCCGAGACCAAGCGGTTGATCGATTTCGACAAGCCGGTCTGCGTGCTGATGATGGCCGTCCTGCACTTCGTCGGCCCCGACGACGACCCGGAAGGCATCGTCGCGCAGTACCGCGACGCCCTGGTCCCCGGCAGCTGGCTGGCGATCTCGCACATGAGCTACGGCTCCGCGACCGGCGAAGCGCTCGCCGGGATCCAGTGGTTCGTCGAGCAGTACCGCGAAACGAGCAACCCGGTGTGGCTGCGTGACCGCGACGAGCTCCAGGCGCTGTTCGGCGGCTGGCCGCTGCTCGAACCCGGGATCACGCACCTGCCCGACTGGCGGCCGGTGCGGAAGCCGAACGCGATCGAGGCCGGGGCCCGGCCGTTCGCCTGGTGCGCCGTCGCCCAACGCCCCTCCTGACACCTCCGATGTCTGCGCCAGTGCACCTACAGTTATCGGGCTAACTGTCAGGTTTTTGCGGTGACCTACGGATTTAGCTCGGATGTTTGGGGGCCTGGGACCGCTTCGCTCAGGGTGAACACTCCAGCGGAAACAAACGGGTCGATCGGAGAGTTGAGCTAGGCAGACTCAACTACCCGAGGAGTGCACAGATGACCGACACCCGCCTCCTGCCCGTCCTCCCGCTCGATGACGACGTCGTGCTGCCCGGCATGGTCGTGCCGCTCGACCTCACCGACGCCGAGACGCGAGCCGCGGTGGAGTCCGCGCAGGCCAACACGCCGAGCACGGCGTCCTTCCCCGGCATCCGGTCGGGCTCGGCCGCCAAGGCCGAGGTCCTGATCGTCCCCCGCGTCGACGGCGAGTACGCCGAATTCGGCACCATCGCGACCGTCGAGCGCATCGGGCGCGTGCCCGGTGGCAAGGCCGCCGTCCTGCTGCGCGGCACCGGCCGCGCCGTGGTGGGCCGGATCGCCGACGGCCCCGGCGCCGCCCGCTGGGTCCACGCAGACGACGCCCCCGAGGTCTCCGGCGAGCAGGCGACCAAGCTCGCTTCCGAATACAAGTCCGTCGTGATCTCCGTGCTCCAGCAGCGCGGCGGCTGGCAGCTGATCGACGCCGTCCAGCAGGTCGAGGACCCGTCCTCGATCGCCGACCTGTCCGGCAACGCGCCGTACCTGAACATCGAGCAGAAGCTCGAGCTGCTCAGCACCCTCGACGTCGCCGCCCGGCTGGAGAAGGCCCTCGAATGGAGCCGCGCCTACCTGGCCGAGCTCGAGGTGACCGACACCATCCGCAAGGACGTCCAGGAGGGCATGGACAAGCAGCAGAAGGAATTCCTGCTGCGCCGCCAGCTCGAAGCGATCCGCAAGGAGCTGGGCGAGCTGGACGGCACCGCCGAGGACACGGACTACCGTGCCCGCGTCGAGGCCGCCGAGCTGCCCGACAACGTCAAGAAGGCCGCGCTGGCCGAGGTCGACAAGCTGGAGCGCACCTCCGACCAGTCGCCGGAGGGCGGCTGGATCCGGACCTGGCTCGACACCGTCCTCGAAATGCCGTGGAACAACCGCACCACGGACGTGCACGACATCGCCGCCGCCCGTGACGTGCTCGACGCCGATCACGCCGGGCTGGCCGACGTGAAGGAACGCATCATCGAGTACTTGGCCGTGCGCAAGCGTCGCGCCGAAGCGGGCCTCGGCCCGGTCGGCGGACGGCGTTCGGGCGCGGTGCTCGCGCTGGTCGGCCCTCCCGGCGTCGGCAAGACATCGCTGGGCGCGTCGGTCGCGAAGGCGATGGGCCGCGAGTTCGTCCGCGTGGCGCTCGGCGGTGTGCGGGACGAGGCCGAGATCCGCGGCCACCGGCGCACCTACGTCGGCGCGCAGTCCGGCCGGATCGTCCGCGCCATCAAGGAGGCCGGGTCGATGAACCCGGTGGTACTGCTCGACGAGATCGACAAGGTCGGCGCCGACTACCGCGGCGACCCGACGGCCGCGTTGCTCGAAGTGCTGGACCCGGAGCAGAACCACACGTTCCGCGACCACTACCTCGAGGTCGAGCTCGATCTGTCGGACGTGGTGTTCCTGGCCACGGCCAACGCGCTCGAGACGATCCCCGGCCCGCTGCTGGACCGGATGGAGCTCGTGACGCTGGACGGCTACACCGAGCACGAGAAGGTGACCATCGGCCGCGACCACCTGCTCCCGCGTGAGCTGGAGCGGGCGGGCCTCGGCGTCGAGGACGTCAAGGTGACGGACGCGGCGCTGAGCCGGATCGCCGCCGAGTACACCCGCGAGGCGGGCGTGCGCGACACGAACCGGACCATCGCGAAGGTGCTGCGGAAGGTGGCGACCAAGGTCGCGCTGGACGAGATCGAGCTGCCGCTGAACATCGACGCCGCCGACCTGGACACGTACCTCGGCCGTCCGCGGCACCTGCCGGAGTCTTCGCTGCCCGCGTCGACCCAGCGGACCGCGACGCCGGGTGTCGCCACCGGGCTGGCGGTCACCGGGGCCGGGGGTGACGTCCTCTACATCGAGGCGTCGCTCGCGGACCAGGAGTCCGGCGCGAGCGGGCTGACCCTGACCGGTCAGCTGGGTGATGTGATGAAGGAGTCGGTGCAGATCGCGCTCTCCTACCTGCGCTCACACGGCGCGGAGCTGGAGCTGCCGGTCGGCGACCTGAAGGAGCGTGGGATCCACGTCCACGTCCCGGCGGGTGCGGTGCCGAAGGACGGCCCGTCGGCGGGCGTCACGATGACCACCGCGCTGGCGTCGCTGCTGTCCGGGCGGGTCGTGCGGTCGGACGTCGCGATGACCGGTGAGGTGTCGCTGACCGGGCGCGTGCTGCCCATCGGCGGCGTGAAGCAGAAGCTGCTCGCGGCGCACCGGGCCGGGATGAAGACCGTGATCATCCCGCAGCGCAACGAGCCCGACCTGGACGACGTGCCCGCCGAAGTGCTAGCACAGCTGGACGTCCACGCCGTGGCGAACGTGCGCGAGGTCCTGGAGCTGGCGCTGACCCCGGCGTCGACACCGGTGCCACAGGCCGCGTAAGCAAACTGGCCGAAGAGCCCTTCTTCGCGATGGCTGCGAGTAAGGGCCCTTCGCTCGTTTAAACTCGGCCAGCTTCGTCGACTGTGCGCAGTCGAGCGTCAGATCGATCCTGAACGCCACGGTCATCCCCCTTCCCCGGATGCCCGACGCTAGCGAGGGGGTCCGACAGTTTCGGGGTTCTGGTTGCGGGAACGGAAAACGCCCCCGCTGAGCGGGGGCGTTCGTGGTGTGGCGAGTGAGGGATTTGAACCCCCGAAGCTTGCGCGTCTGATTTACAGTCAGATCCCTTTGGCCGCTCGGGCAACTCGCCGTGGCTGGGCGAACCAGCCGTCAGAAAGAATACCCAACGCCGTGGCGGGCCGGTCGACGGGGTGGCCCAGGGCTAGGGTGAAGGCTTCTGACGAGCGAGTACGAGGTGTGAGAACACGTGGCGGATCCCTCTTTCGACGTGGTGAGCAAGGTCGATCGCCAGGAGGTGGACAACGCGCTGAACCAGGCGAGCAAGGAGCTCGGCACGCGGTTCGACTTCCGCGGCACCGGCACCAAGATCGACTGGTCGGGCGAGGAGGCCATCGCGATCGAATCCGAGACCGAGGAGCGCGCGCTGGCGGCGGTGGAGGTGTTCAAGGAGAAGCTGATCAAGCGGAACATCTCCCTGAAGGCCTTCGAGCCCGACGAGCCCGCGCTGTCGGGCAAGATCTACAAGGTCAGCGGCAAGATCGTCCAGGGCATCGCGTCGGACAAGGCGAAGCAGATCGCCAAGTTCATCCGTGACGAGGGTCCCAAGGGCGTCCAGGCGCAGATCCAGGGCGACCAGCTGCGGGTGTCCGGCAAGAAGAAGGACCAGCTGCAGGACATCATCGCGCTGCTCAAGGGCAAGGACTTCGAGATCGCCCTGCAGTTTACGAACTACCGGTAGGTCCCTGAAGGCCACTGTGTCTTCAAAAGGCCCGTCGCCTCGTCGGCGACGGGCCTGACGGCGTTAGACGCCGTCAAGGTGGCCTTCAGGGGCAGTCAGTCGCGGTTCTGGAAGTCCGAGAGCCGGGTCTGGGCCTCGTGCCTCGCGGCGGACGAAAGCTCTTCTCGCAGCCGGAGTTCCTTCTCGGCCGTCTGCAGCTCGGCCAGGGTCGCGGCGGTTTTCCTGGCGATGTCGGGGCGGCCGAGGAGGATGGCCTTCGCCATCGCCTCCTGGAGGTCGCGGATGAGCTCCGCGCCCTCGGTGTCCTCGAGCATCTGCTTGCTCTTCGCGCTCGTCTCCTCCGACTCGCGCAGTTGCGCGCGCAGCTGGTCCAGGTCAGGTTCCTCGGCTGGGTCCATCGGGCAAAACTACGCCGGGGTGATGGTCCACGACGAGTCGGCGTCCAGCTGCAGGAGGCCGGGACCGGCGAGCGGGACAGTTCCGTGGTAGCCGTCGCCGCCGGAGGTGTTGACCGGCAGCGACGTGTACGCCGTGTGATCGGCGGGCATGAGCATCACCGAGAAATGGCCCTTGCCCTTGGCCGTGATCTCCGCCGTCGCCGTCTTGCCCGGCAGGGACACCACGGCGTCGCCGGTGCCAGAAAGAGTCTTGCCCGGCTCGGCGACGGGCAGGTCGCGGCCGTCGGCGATCGTGAACGTCCAGTCGGCTGTCGCGCGCACGGTGAGTTTCGTGGCGGGGTGGCCCGGCAGGGAGTTGAGCCAGTGGGTGCCCTTGTAGGAGCCGATCGCGTTGACCAGGCCGTAGTCGCCGCCGTCCGAGTCGACCATGACGTTGGACCCGCATTTCGGGCATTCGAAGGTGACGAAGCCGATCCGGTCGGGCCACGTGATGGCGACCTCGGCGTTGCCCTTGCCCGAATGGGTCTCCGGCGCCTGGGGTGCCGGTGGCGGAGTCGAGGTCGGTGACGGTGGGGCGGTCGGGACGTGCGGGATGTCACCCGAGCCCGCCGCAGCGTGCACGATGCGGCCGTGGCCTTCGCGCGCGCCGGACGAACAGCCGGTGGCCGCCATCAGCACCGACAGCGCGACCGCGCCTGTCATGAGCAGGCTTTTACTCCGCGTGTTCACCGAATCCCCCTCGAGCGCCGGACGATCGGCGCATCCCGGACGATTTTCGCACACCGTTCGAGTGGTTTCGGAAACACTCGCCCGCGCTGGGCCGATGATTCCGGTATGGCAAGAATCGCGCGGTACACGGCCGGTTTCCTGCTCACCCTCGCGGCACTGGGCGCCTGCGGCTCACCCGGATCGGGGACCTCGACGACGTCGGGGACCTCGACGACGTCGGAGACCTCGGAGACCTCGGCGGCCCAGCAGGCGAGCACCGCGGCGACGGCGGTGCCCGCAGCCCCCACAGCGCCCACGGCCCCCACAGCGCCCGCGGCCAAGCTGATCACCGTCCCGGACGTCTCCGGGATGAACCACCAGGACGCGCAGAACGCCATGCAGAAGGCCGGGCTCTACAACCTGCGCGAGGTCGACGGCAAGGGCCTCGGCCGGGCGCTGATCCTCGACCGGAACTGGGTCCAGACCGGGCAGTCGCCCTCGGCCGGGACGAAGGTCGCGCCGGACACGGTGATCACGCTGACCGCGATCAAGTACACGGACAACTAGGCGGTCACTGACGGCTACCAAATCTCGAACGGGTTGCCTGAGGTAACCCGAAAGCGGGGTTCTCGCTATCGGCGTACGCGAGCCTCGGCCACCACGGAATCCGCTGTGCTGTAATCGGCCGGTTGCCGTGAGGAAGGTCCACAGTATGCGCCGTTTCACCCGTCGTCTCGCGCTGCTGATGTCACTGACGGTGATCGCGGCGCTGTTCGCTCCCGCGTCGGCGGCTGAACGCCAGCAGCTCGTGCCCGGCTACGGCTCGTACGCGCGGTTGCTCCGCCTCGAATACACGCCCGGCTACCGCGGGCGCATCGTCGCCGCGCTGACCAGCGAAGACGCCAGTGGCAAGTTCACCCCGGTCATGGAGAGCACCGACGAGGGCGCGTCGTTCCAGAAGATCGGTGAGGTGCGCGACCCCGACGGCGCGCTCGGCGAGTGTTGCGGCACGTTGTTCGAGCTGCCCCAGCGGGTCGGGCGGCTGCGCGCGGGCACGCTGCTGTGGGCGGCCAGCTACCGGCAGGACGCGGGCGCCGCCCGCCGCATCGGCATCAAGGTCTGGGCCAGCAAGGACGGCGGGCGCACCTGGTCGTTCCTCGCCGAGCCCGCGCAGTCGCACAACCACGACGGCGTCTGGGAACCCGAGTTCAACATCGACAACGGCGGCACCCTCTGGCTCAGCTACGCCGACGAGAGCCAGGCGCCGAAGTACGCCCAGGTGATCAACCGGGTCGCGTCGACCGACGGGGCCAGCTGGGGCACCAAGCAGCTGATGCTGGCCATCCCGCCGGACCGGGTGCGCCCCGGCATGCCGAACATCCGCAAGCTCCCCGACGGCCGCTCGTACTTCGCCTACGAGATCTGCAATTTCGGCGACCGCTACTGCGACCCGTACTTCAAGATCTCCCCCGACGGCGCGAACTGGGGCAACCCCGCCGACCCCGGCACCAGGGTGGTCACCGCGACCGGCAACTACTTCCAGCACGCACAGACCGTGACGCTGTTCCCCGGTGGCCCGAACGGGGTACGCCTGATGATGGTCGGGCAGATCTACACCAACGCCGACGGCGTTGCCCAGCCCGGCAACGGCCAGACGCTGCTCGCGAACGACAACCTCGGCTCCGGCAATTGGTACGAGCTGCCCGCGCCGGTGCGCATCAACGGGATCTACAACAACTTCTGCCCCAACTACAGCTCGACGCTGCTGCCGGTCGACGACGGCAAGAACGTGCTCGAGGTCGCCACCGAGTACGACAAGGGCTGCAAGGCCTACTTCGGCAAGGGCCCCAGCTCCTGAGTCGACCGGCTCTCGAGTAGCCACCGGTAGGGTGAACCTGTCGGGTCGTCGGGCGAGGTTCGGGAGTGTGCATGAAGGGCATCGTGCTGGCCGGGGGCAGCGGAACGCGCCTCCATCCCATCACCCAGGCGGTGTCCAAGCAGCTGCTGCCGGTCTATGACAAACCGATGATCTACTACCCGATCTCGGTGCTGATGTTCGCCGGGATCCGGGAGATCCTGATCATCTC
Organism: Amycolatopsis sp. H20-H5; assembly: GCF_035828755.1. Lineage (NCBI taxonomy): Bacteria > Bacillati > Actinomycetota > Actinomycetes > Pseudonocardiales > Pseudonocardiaceae > Amycolatopsis > Amycolatopsis sp. H20-H5. Next base: position 38,829 of record NZ_JAYMZS010000020.1, read on the forward strand.
CACCCCCGAGGACCTGCCGAACTTCCGCAAGCTCCTCGGTGACGGCGACCAGTTCGGCCTCAGCCTCTCCTACGCGGAACAGGCCAGCCCCAACGGTCTCGCCGAGGCGTTCGTGATCGGCGCGGACTTCATCGGCGACGACGAGGTCGCGCTGGTCCTCGGCGACAACATCTTCTACGGCCAGGGCTTCTCCACCCGCCTGCACGACGCGGTGTCGAGCCTCGACGGCTGTGTGCTGTTCGGCTACCCGGTCAAGGACCCGCAGCGCTACGGCGTCGGCGAGGTCGACGCCGGCGGCAGGCTGATCTCGATCGAGGAGAAGCCCGCCAACCCCCGGTCCAACAAGGCGATCACCGGCCTGTACTTCTACGACAACGAGGTCATCGAGATCGCCCGCGGGCTCAAGCCCTCGCCCCGCGGCGAGCTGGAGATCACCGACGTCAACATGGACTACCTGCGCCGCGGCCGCGCGCAGCTGGTCGACCTCGGGCGCGGTTTCGCCTGGCTCGACACCGGGACGCACGACTCGCTGCTCGAAGCCGGCCAGTTCGTCCAGGTGCTCGAACACCGCACCGGGGTCCGCATCGCGTGCCTCGAAGAGGTGGCGCTGCGGATGGGGTACATCGACGCGAACCAGTGCTTCGCGCTGGGCGCCAAGCTCGCGAAGTCCGGCTACGGCGAGTACCTGATGGCGGTGGCCCGCACCAAGGGCGCCACCGGCTGAGCTTTTACAGGCCCAGGTGCTCACGCAGCGTCGTGCCGGTGTAGTCCGTCCGGAAAACGCCGCGTTCCCGCAGGTGGGGGACGACCTTGTCGACGAACTCGTCCAGCCCGCCCGGAGTCAGGTGCGGGACGAGCACGAAGCCGTCGGCCGCGTCCGACTGGACGTAGTCGTCGATCGTCTCGGCGATCCCGCTCGCGGTGCCGACGAACTGCTGCCGCGTGGTCATCTCGATCACCAGCTCGCGGATCGAGAGCTTCTTCTCCTCCGCGATCGCGCGCCACTTCGCGGCCGTGGCGACCGGGTCCTTCTCGTGCCGGACGCGACCCCAGGTCAGCGGCTCCGCGTCGGGGTCGGGGTCGACCTCGGGCAGCGGGCCGTCGGCGTCGTAGGCGGACAGGTCCCGGCTCCACAGCTGCTCAAGGAACTGGATCGCGGTCGCCGGGCGAACCTGCTGGTAGCGGATCTCGCGGGCGCGCTCCTCCGCGTCGGCGGCCGTGTCGCCGAGCACGAAGGTGGCCGCGGGCATGATCAGCAGTTCACTGTGCTCGCGGCCGTACGCGGCGAGACGTCCTTTGACGTCCTGGAAGAAGGCCTGGCCGTCTTCCAGGGTGCCGTGGCGGCTGAAGATCACGTCGGCGGATTTCGCGGCGAACTCGCGTCCCTCGTCGGAGTCACCCGCCTGGATGACGATCGGCTGGCCCTGCGGGGTGCGCGGCAGGGTGAACTCGCCGCGGATGTCGAACTGTGCCGATGGGCCTTCGGCTGGCAAACCCGCCTCGGACCGCGGTCCACTGTGGACGAAGTGGCCGGGCCGGGCGAACACGCCGTTTTCCTTGTCCCCCACCAGCGCGTCCGGCGCCCAGCTGTCCCAGAGCTCGCGCACGGTGGCGAGGAACTCCTCGGCGCGCTGATAGCGGTCCTCGCGCTTGAGGAAGCCGCCGCGGCGAAAGTTCTGGCCGGTGAAGGCGTCCGGCGAGGTGACGACGTTCCACGCCGCGCGTCCCCCGGACAGGTGATCGACGCTGGCGACCTGGCGAGCGACCTCGTAGGGCTCGTTGAACGTCGACGACAGCGTTCCGGCGAGGCCGAGGCGGGTGGTGACCGCGGAGAGCGCGGCCAGGACCGTGGTGGTGTTCGGCCTGCCGACGACGTCCGAATCGAGGATCTGGCCCGCGTGCTCGCGCAGCCGGAGGCCCTCGGCGAGGAAGAGGAAGTCGAACTTGCCGCGTTCGGCCGTCCTGGCGAGGTGTTCGAAGGACGAGAAGTCGATTTGGCTACCCGATCGGGGGTCGCTCCAGACCGTCGTGTTGTTGACGCCGGGGAAGTGCGCGGCGAGCTTGATCTGCTTGGTCATCCTCAGGCCTCCACGAACGAGTTGGCGGCGGCACCCAGACCGAGGTGCTCGCGCAGGGTTTCGCCGGTGTAGCCGTCGCGGAAGTGCCCGGTGGCGCGCAGCGCGGGGACGACCTCGCCGGTGAGGAGCTCCAGGTCGTCGGGCAGCACGGCGGGACGGAGGTGGAAGCCGTCGACCCCGGCCGCGGCGGCCAGCCCCGGCAGCTCGGCGGCGAGTCGCGCGGAGGTGCCGACGAACTCGAGCGCGTCGGGCCGGAAGGGTTCGGCCAGGTACGCGTCGAGGGCGCGCTGGCGGTCGCGGGCGGCTTGTTCGGTCTCGGCGAGGACGACGTAGAGCGTCGCGAGGACCTTCGCGCCGGGGAACCGGGCGGCGAGCTCACGGGTCTTGGTGACGTCGTTTGCCCTGGTCAGGACCACGTCCGCGCCGGTGGCGTGCGGCGAGTCGCCGTAAACCGCGACGACCGGGTGGCCCTGCGGCGGGCGCGGGGTGATCGAGGGGCCCTTGACGCTGAAGAACCGGCCTTCGAAGTCGACGTAGTGCAGCTTCTCGCGGTCGATGAACCGGCCGGTCGGCTCGTCGCGGATGATCGCGCCGTCCTCCCAGCTGTCCCACAACCGGGTGATGACCTCGACGACGTCGGTGTTCTCCGCCTCGGCGTCGGCGTCACCCGGAAGGGTGCGGCGGCCGAAGTGCGCGACCTCCTCCTCCGACCGCGAGGGGACGGCGAGGACGCCCGCGCGGCCGCGGCTGGCGTAATCGAGGGTCGCGACCGAGGTCGACACGTGGAACGGCTCGGTGTGCGTCGTGGTGACTGTCGGGACCAGGCCGATCCCGCTGGTCACGGGGGCCAGCGCGGAGAAGGTAAGCAGGGCGTCGAGCCGCCCGCGCACGGCGTCCTCGCCGCCGGGCTGGAGGCCCAGCGTGTCGTCCAGGGTGACGAAGTCGAGCGAAGCCGCTGCGGCGAGCTTCGCGTGCTGTAGGTAGTGAGCGGCGGTGAACAGTGCTCGCGGTTCGACGGCCGAGACCCGCCAGGCCGCGGGGTGGTGGCCCGCCCCGTCGAGGGCGGCGCTCAGATGCAGCTGCTGTGCGGAGACCATGTCCGGCCGAACCTTCTTCCCGGTTGCCGAATTCCCCCTCCCACCCCCTGGGACGCGATTCGGACGCGAGTCGCGGGGTCAGCGGGGGCGGCGGGCCATTTCCTCGAGGCGGCGGATGCGGTCGGCCATCGGGGGGTGGGTCGCGAACATCTTCGAGAGCGACTCGCCGGGGCGGAACGGGTTGGCGATCATCAGGTGCGACTGGGAGACCAGGTTCGGCTCCGGCACCAGCGGCGCCGCCTTCGTCCCGCTGTCCAGCTTGCGCAGTGCGTCGGCCAGGCCGAGCGGGTCGCCGGTGAGCTCAGCGCCGGACGCGTCGGCCTGGTACTCCCGTGACCGGCTGACGCCCATCTTGACCACGGCGGCGGCGATCGGGCCGATCAGCACCAGCAGCAGCGCGACCAGCGGGTTGCCGCCCTCGCGGTTGCCGCCGCCGAACAGCCCGGAGAACATCGCGATGTTGGCGATCACGCTGATGACGCTGGCCAGCGCCCCCGCGATGCAGGAGATCAGGATGTCGTGGTTGTACACGTGGGACAGCTCGTGGCCGAGCACCGCGCGCAGCTCGCGCTCGTTGAGCAGGCCGAGGATGCCCGCGGTGCAGCACACCGCGGCGTGGCGCGGGCTGCGGCCGGTGGCGAACGCGTTGGGCGCCTGCGTGGGGCTGACGTAGAGGCGCGGCATCGGCTGGCGGGCGGTGGTGGCCAGCTCGCGCACGATCCGGTACATCGCGGGTTGTTCGGCCTCCGACACCGGGCGCGCGTGCATGGCCTTCAGCGCCATCTTGTCGGAGCTGAAGTACGCGTAGGCGTTGACACCGAGTGCGATCACCAGGCCGATGAACAGCGCGCCCCGGCCGAAGATGCTGCTGATACCGACGATGATCGCGGACAACGCGCCGAGCAGGAGCACGGTCTTCAGCCCGTTCTGGTGCTTGTGCACGCGTCCTGCTCCTTCCGGCTCACCGGGCGTCAAAGGGTGGGTTACTCACTGGAAACAACGCGATCGGGGGACCCGAAGTTCCTTCGTCTCATCCTCGCGCGGGTTAGGGTCGAACGGCAAACGATCAGCCGCTGTGCGGAATTCACCACTGGTGGGAGGCGTCGATGCGGGGACCGGAACTGAGCCGCCGAGCCCTGTTCACGCTGGCCGCGGCGGGTGCCGGGGCCGTGGTGCTCGCACCGCCGGCCCGTGCCGAACAGGTGACGTCCATCGACGTCGGGGGCACGCCGGCCTCGGTCGCGGTGAACCCGGTGACCGGCTTCGCCTACGTCTCCGACCCGTCCACCGGCGTCGTCTCGGTGCTCGACTCGGTCAGCGGCACGCTGAGCGCGGTGATCCCGATCGGCGGGCGGCCGGGCGATCTCGCCGTCGACCCGGTGACAAACCGGATCTACGTGGCCAACCCGCCCGGCGGCACGGTCGTGGTGCTCGACGGGCTCACCCACGAGGTCGTCAGCGTGCTGGGCGCCGGGATCGGGGCGTCGAGCGTCGACGTCGACGAGGAGGCGAACCGGATCTACGCCGTCAGCGCCGCCACCGGCACGATCGCGGTGCTCGACGGCGTGAGCTGCACGCTGCGCAGCCTGGTGCCGGGCCCGGTGCCGAGCCTGACCGGGATCGCCGTGGACCCCGGCCGCAAGCTCGCCTACTGCACCAGCGTCGGGACGAATTCGGTGGAGATCTTCGACATCACGGCCGGGCGGTTCACCGGCAGCGCGAAGGTGGGCCAGTCCCCCACCGGGGTGGCCGTCCAGCGCGCGACCGGCACGGTCTACGTCGCGAACTCCGCCATCCACCATCTGTCCGTTGTGGACTCCAGGACATACGCCGAGCGCAAGACGATCCTGTTGCGCAGCGAGGCTTCGGCGGTGACCGTGCACGAGGGCACGAACACCGTGTACACCAACGGCGGTCCGAACGGGATCGCGAAGATCGACGGCGCGCTGGGCGCGCTCAGCGGCGAGCTCACCCTCGGGATCAACCCTGGCGACCTCGCCGTCGATCAGCGCACGCGCGCTGTTTATGTGACGGATCCCTTGCACGGCAGGGTTTCCCTGATCAGGGACTTCTGAGCGGTGCCGCGAAGCCCACACATGGAGTAACTCCGGGTATACCGTCGGAGTCATGAAACTTGGGCTGCAGATTCCGAACTTCACCTGGGCGGGCGGGCCCGCCACCCTCGGTGCCGACCTCGCGCGCGTCGCCCGCTCGGCGGACGAGGCGGGTTTCGAATACCTCGCCGTGATGGACCACTTCTTCCAGATCTCGCAGGTCGGCCCGGCCGACACGGACATGCTGGAGGCGTACACGACGCTGGGCTTCCTGGCCGCGCACACCGAGCGCGCCAAGCTGCTCACGGTCATCACCGGGGTGATCTACCGCCACCCCGGTGTGCTCGCGAAGGCGATCACCACGCTCGACGTGCTCTCCGGCGGCCGGGCGATCCTCGGCATCGGCGCCGGCTGGAACGAGGAGGAGTCCAAGGGCCTTGGCATCCCGTTCCCGTCCACCGCCGAGCGGTTCGAGCTGCTGGAGGACGCGCTCCAGTACGTCAAGCAGATGTGGGCCGACGGCGACGGGCCGTTCAAGGGCAAGCACGTCGACGCCGAGCGCCTGCTCAACGTTCCGCAGGCGCTGACCAGGCCCCACCCGCCGATCATGGTCGGCGGCGGCGGGGAAAAGAAGACGCTGCGCTTCGTCGCGAAGTACGCCGACGCGTGCAATCTCTTCAACAGCCCCGACCTGGAGCACAAGCTCGACGTGCTCAAGCAGCACTGCGAGAACGAGGGCCGCGACTACGCCGAGATCACCAAGACCGTCTACCACGTGCTCGACATCGGCGAGAAGGGCGAGAAGTCCGCGCAGCTCATCGACGAGCTGGGCAGGCTGCGGGGGCTGGGCATCGACGTCGCGCTGGGCGCGATGCCGGGGCTGCCCGACACCGAGCTGCTGGAGCGGTTCGGCAGCGAGATCATCCCGGCGGCGGAGGCACTCTGAGCATGGAACTGGGACTGCACCTGCCCGACCTCACGTGGGCGAACGGGCCGAGTGGGCTCGGCAAGGACCTGGCGGAGGTCGCGCGCGCCGCGGATCAGGCCGGCTTCGGCTACCTGTCCGTAATGGACCATTTCTTCCAGATCTCGCGCTACGGGCCACCGGAGCACGACATGCTGGAGGCGTACACGACGCTCGGCTTCCTGGCCGCGCACACCGAACGCGTCAAGCTGCTCACCCTGGTGACCGGCGTGATCTACCGCCACCCCGGTGTGCTCGCGAAGGCGATCACCACGCTCGACGTGCTGTCCGACGGCCGGGCCGTCCTCGGCCTCGGCGCGGGATGGAACGAGGAGGAGTCCCGCGGGCTCGGCATCCGGTTCCCGCCGACGGCCGAGCGGTTCGAGCTGCTGGAGGACGCGCTGCGCTACGTGCGGCAGATGTGGGCCGAGGGCGACGAGCCGTTCAAGGGCACGCACGTGGACGCCGAACGGCTGCTCAACGTTCCCCAGCCGCTGACCCGGCCCCGGCCGCCGATCCTGATCGGCGGCGGCGGCGAGAAGAAGACGCTGCGCTTCGTCGCGAAGTACGCCGACGCGTGCAACCTGATCGGCAGCGCCGACCTCGGGCACAAGCTCGACGTGCTCAAGCAGCACTGCGAGAACGAGGGCCGCGACTACGCCGAGATCACCAAGACGGTGTCGTTGTGGCTGGACACGGGCGAGAACGGCGAGAAGACCGGTGAGCTGATCGACGAGCTGGGCAGGCTGTCCGAGCTCGGGATCGACGCGGCCCTCGGCTGGGCTCCCGGCGTGCCGCGGCCCGACGTGCTCGAGCGGTTCGCAACGGACGTCATTCCCGTGGTGAGCGGGTTTTAAGGCGGCTGCGGAGCTGAGGGTGGCTTTACCCGGGCCGTGACACGATGGCGGGATGAGCGGGTACGAGCTGCGGGGCGGGCGCCACGGCGATGTCGCGGCGGTGGCGAATGTGCTTGCGCACCTGGGGATCCACGGGCCGGACGAGCAGCCGGTGAGTGAGGCACTGGTGTTCGTCGCGAGCGGCGGGATCGGTGCGGGGTACGTCCTGCGGGACTTCGCGCGGGAGGCGGGTTCGGCGCTGGCGCTGGGTTTCCGGAGCAGGCACGAGCAGCCACAGGAGTGGCTTGCGTCTATTGTGGACAGACTGGGGCTCGAGGCCGGGGTGCACACCACGGGCAGTAAACGTGCTGCTGCCAAACGGTTTTCGGCCGAGCTGGCGGAGGGACCGGTGCTGGTGCAGCTCGGCGGGGGCGGCGGGCACTTCGTCGTCGCGTACGGCGAAGAGGACGGGCGGGTGCTCCTCGACGATCGGAATCTCGCGCCGTTGACGGTCGAACGCCGGGCGTTCGACGTCGCGCGGGACGGGGTCGGGGCGCACAAGAACCTGCTGGTCGCGATCCGGCCGGGGAAGGTCGGCGAGCTGCCAGCGGCAGTGCGGGGCGGGCTGGCGGACTGCGCGCGGCGGCTGGCCGGTTCGCTGCCCGCGTGGGAGCGGTGGGCCAAGGCCATGACCGACGGGCGGAGTGCGAAGGGCTGGCCGCGGGTGTTCGCCGAGCGGCGGGGGCTGGTCGGGGCGCTGCTGACGGTGTGGGAGGGCGTCGCGGCCGGTGAGCACCTGCGCGGGTTGTTCGCCGACGGCCTCGGTGAGGCGTCTGACCTGCTGGAACTACCCACACTGGCCGAGCAGGCGACGGCTTGGCGGGCCATCGGGCGGCAGTGGGACAAGCTGGCCGAGGCGGCCCTGCCGTCGACGAGGGTGTGGCCGCGGCGGCGGCGGCCGGTGAGGAGCTGTCGCGGCTGCGCGCGCACTACGACGAGGAGATCCCGTTCACCGCCGAACAGGTGAACGCGCTGTTCGGCGACCTCGGCACGCGGTTGCGGGTGATTCACGCGGCCGAGACCGAAGCCGTCGCCGCGTTGGGGTCACCCCGGCGGGTGTGATGGCAGGTGCGGGTGTGATGGCAAGCACAGCGTGACCGGTGGGGCCAGGTTGCGGGCAGGCGAACAAACCCCCTGGACGAGGTCTCATTTCAGAATCGATGGAGAACGCCCCCGACAGCCCTTGTAACGACCTCCCGGTGCCCGTCGACGTGTCTAGGACGCCTGTCGCGAGCCAAGGAGCCAGGAAAAATGACCTCATGCCGACTCTGCGGTTCGACGACCTTGGCCAGTGTCGTCGATCTCGGAGCGACCCCGCCCTGTGAGCGATTCCTCACCGCGGAGCAGCTCGACGAGCCGGAGCCCACTTACCCGCTGCACCTCAAGGTGTGCACGGAGTGCTGGCTGGCGCAGATCCCGCCCCTCATCAGCCCTGAAGACACCTTCACCGACTATGCCTATTTCTCGTCGTACTCGACGTCGTGGGTCGAACACGCGAAGACGTTTGTCGACAACGCCGTCGAACGGCTCGGCCTGAACGAGGACTCGTTCGTGGTCGAGGTCGCCAGCAACGACGGTTACCTGCTGCAACATGTGGTGGCGCGGCAGATCCGCTGCCTCGGCGTCGAGCCTTCGGTGAACGTCGGGCAGGCCGCCCGCGAAGCCGGGGTGCCGACGAAAACGGCGTTCCTCAGCCCCGAAACCGGACGTGAGGTGCGCGACGAGCACGGCCCCGCGAACCTCGTCGCGGCCAACAACGTCTACGCGCACATCCCGGACGTCATCGGGTTCACCCACGGGCTGCGTGCGCTCGTGGCGGACGACGGCTGGGTCAGCATCGAGGTGCAGCACCTGCTCACGCTGATCCAGGACAACCAGTACGACACGATCTACCACGAGCATTTCCAGTACTACACCGTGGAATCCGCGCGCCGCGCGCTCGCGATGGGCGGGCTTTCCGTGGTGGACGTGGAGCTTCTGCCGACCCACGGCGGCTCGATCCGCCTCTGGTCGCGGCCCACGGCCGTCGCCGGTGAGCCGAGCCAGCGCATGATGGACGTCCTCGCGGCCGAGAAGGCCGCGGGGCTGCACGAGCTCTCTGGCTACACCGAGTTCGCCGAGCGGGTCACCCGCGTCCGGCTGGATCTGCTCGAATTCCTTGTCACCGCGGCGAAGCAGGGCAAGACCGTCGTCGGGTACGGCGCGCCCGGCAAGGGAAACACACTGCTCAACCACTGCGGTATCCGGTCGGATCTGCTGGCGTACACCGTGGATCGCAACCCTTACAAGCACGGCCGGTTCACCCCCGGCACCCGCGTCCCGATCCTCGAACCCGAGCGCATCGCCGCGGACAAGCCCGACTACGTGCTCGTCCTTCCGTGGAACCTCCGGACGGAACTGACCGAACAACTGTCCTATGTGGAGGATTGGGGCGGCAGGCTCGTGTTCCCCATTCCGCACCTGTCCGTAAACAGCGCGAGCATCGCTGAGGTGAAGTCGTGAAGGTCGTCCTTTTCTGTGGTGGTTACGGCATGCGGATGCGCAACGGTGACGCGTCCGACGTGCCCAAGCCGATGGCGATGGTCGGTCCGAGACCGCTGATCTGGCACGTGATGCGCTACTACGCGCACTTCGGCCACACCGAGTTCATCCTGTGCCTCGGGTACGGGGCGCACCACATCAAGGAGTTCTTCCTCAACTACGAGGAGACCACCTCCAACGACTTCATCCTCCGCGACGGCAAGCCCGAGCTGCTCTCGACCGACATCGCGGACTGGACGATCACGTTCAAGCAGACCGGCATCGAGTCGCCGATCGGGGAACGCCTGCGCCGCGTGCGTGAGTACCTCGACGGTGACGAGATGTTCCTCGCCAACTATGCCGACGTGCTCACCGACGCCCCGCTGCCCGAGATGATCGAGCGTTTCTCGGCGACCGAAGCGGGCGCGTCGATGATGGTCGTGCCGCCGCAGTCGTCGTTCCACTGCGTCGAGATGGGCGAGGACGGCATGATCGGCGCGCTCACGCCGGTGTCCGAGATGCCGCTGTGGGAGAACGGCGGGTACTTCGTGCTGCGCCAGGAGGTCTTCGACCACATCCCCGAGAACGGCGACCTGGTCGCCGACGGCTGCGGCGAGCTCGCGAAGCGCGGCAAGCTGCTGGCGTACCCGTACCGCGGTTTCTGGAAGCCGACCGACACGGTGAAGGAACGCTTCGCGCTTGACGAGGGCTACGCGCACGGCGAACGGCCGTGGGCGCTGTGGGAGCAGCCTGCGGCGAGCACCGCGTGATCCGGTTCGGGGCCGGTCGGCTCACCCGGGTCGTCGCGCTCGGCGCGCACTGTGACGACATCGCGATCGGCGCGGGCGGCACGCTGCTGACGATCTGCGCGGACAACCCGGGCGTCCGGGTCGACGCGCTGGTGCTTTCGGGTGGCGGGACGGACCGGGAGGCCGAGGAGCGGGTCGCGCTCGGCGCGTTCTGCCCCGGCGCCGACCTCGACGTCACCGTGCTCAAACTGCCCGACGGCCGCTTCCCGTCGCATTGGGAAGAGGCCAAGTCCGCGCTCGAAGAACTGCGTGGACGGACCGACCCGCAGCTGGTGCTGGCACCTCGGACCGAGGACGCGCACCAGGACCACCGCGGGCTCGCCACACTGGTCCCGACGGTCTACCGCGACCATCTGACGCTCGGCTACGAGATCGTCAAATGGGACGGTGACCTGGGCAAACTGTCCGCGTACCAGCCGTTGACGCCGGAGCTGGCCGAGGAGAAGGTCCGGCTGCTCCAAGAGCACTACGGCTCCCAGCGGCATCGCCCCTGGTACGACCGGGAGGCCTTCCTCGGCCTCGCGCGGATCCGCGGGATCGAGTGCAACGCGCGCTACGCCGAGGCGTTCGAACTCAAAAAACTCACTCTAGATTTGAAGGGCTGAAGACCATGCGCGTGCTGCTGACCGGGCACAAGGGGTACCTCGGCACGGTGATGGCACCGGTGCTCGCCGCCGCGGGCCATGAGGTCATCGGCCTCGACTCCGGGCTGTTCGAAGACTGCCTGCTCGGCCCCGCCCCCGCGGACCCGAAGGGGCTCACGGTCGACCTGCGTGACGTCGACGCCTCGCACCTGGCGGGCTTCGACGCCGTGATCCACCTGGCCGCGCTGTCCAACGACCCACTGGGTTCGCTGGCGCCCGAGCTCACCTACGACATCAACCACCACGCATCCGTCAAGCTCGCGAAGCTGGCGAAGGAAGCGGGCGTCAGCCGCTACCTGTACGCCTCGACGTGCTCGGTCTATGGCGCTTCGGGCGGCGAAGGCCTGGTCAACGAGGACGCGCCGCTGCGCCCGGTGACGCCGTACGCGGAGTCCAAGGTCCGCGTCGAGGCCGACGTCCACGAGCTCGCGGACGACAGTTTCGCGCCGACGTACCTGCGCAACGCGACCGCGTTCGGCTTCTCGCCGCGGCTGCGCGCGGACATCGTGCTGAACAACCTGACCGCGCACGCGCACCTGTCCGGCGAGGTCCTCGTGCTCTCCGACGGCACCCCGTGGCGCCCGCTCGTGCACGCCAAGGACATCGCCCGCGCCTTCACCGCTGCCCTCGCCGCGCCGGTCGAGGCCGTGCACAACCGGGCGTTCAACATCGGCACGGAGGCCAACAACGTCACCGTCGCGGAGATCGCGCAGCAGGTCGTCGAGGCCGTTCCGGGCTCGACGCTGCGGATCACGGGCGAGGCCGGGGCAGACCCGCGTTCGTACCGGGTCGACTTCGCGCGCTTCCGCGAAGCGATCCCGGGCTTCGACTGCGACTGGTCGGTCAAGGACGGCGCGGTCGAGCTCATCGAGGCGTACCGGAAGTTCGACCTGACCAAGGAAGCCTTCGAGCGCCGCTTCACCAGGCTGAACTGGCTGGCGGACCGCACCGGGGCCGGGCGCGTCGACGACACCCTCCGGGTGCGCTGATGCGTGAGCTGGGGACCGGCGAGGCGATGCACGAGCTGGTCGAGCGGCTGTATCCGCTGTGCCGCAGCATCACCGGCGACGGTGTCCGGCGCACCCTGGAAATCGTCGCCGAGCATGTCCCGCTGGAGATGCACGAGGTGCCGACCGGCACGCAGGTCCTCGACTGGACCGTTCCGCAAGAGTGGAACATCCGCGACGCCTATGTCGCGGATGCCTCCGGCAAGCGCGTGATCGACTTCCAGGAGTCGAACCTGCACGTCGTCGGCTACAGCGTCCCCGTGTCGGAGACGATGAGCCTCGACGAGCTGCGCAAGCACCTCCACACGCTGCCCGAGAACCCGTCGTGGGTGCCGTACCGGACGAGTTACTACTCGTCGACCTGGGGTTTCTGCCTCGCGCAGGACACCCTCGACGCGTTGCCGGACGGCGACTACGACGTCCACATCGACTCGACGCTCGAGGACGGGCACCTGACCTACGGCGAACACGTGGTGCCGGGCCAGGTCACCGACGAGGTGATCGTGTCCTGCCACACCTGCCATCCGTCGCTGGCGAACGACAACCTGGCCGGGATCGCGGTGGCGATCTCGCTGGCACAGGCGCTGGCGCGCGAGAAGCCGTACTACACGTACCGGTTCCTGTTCATGCCCGGCACGATCGGCGCGATCACGTGGCTGGCACGCAACTTCGAGAACGTCGGGCGGGTCAAGCACGGGATCGTGCTGGCCTGCGCGGGCGACCGGGGTTCCTTGACTTACAAGCAAAGCCGCCGGGGTGACGCCGAGATCGACAAGGTCATGGCGCACGTGCTCAAGACGTCCACGCGGCCGCACGAGGTCAAGGAGTTCTCGCCGTACGGCTACGACGAGCGGCAGTTCTGCTCGCCCGGGTTCAACCTCGGCGTCGGTTCGCTCACCCGGACGCCGTACGCCGGTTACCCGGAGTACCACACCTCCGCGGACAATCCGGACTTCGTGTCACCCGACTCGATGGCGGACACCCTGGCGACCTGCCGCGAGGCGTTCGCCGTGCTGGACCGCGACCGCAGTTACGTGAACCTGAGCCCGTACGGCGAGCCGCAGCTCGGCAAGCGCGGGCTGTACAGCTCGCTCGGCGGCCGCAGCGACGCCAAGGAAGCGCAGATGGCGATGCTGTGGGTGCTCAACCTGTCCGACGGCGACCACAGCCTGCTGGACATCGCCGAGCGCTCCGGCCTGCCGTTCGCCACGGTCGTCGTGGCCGCCGACGCCCTGCTCGATGCCGACCTGATCAAGGCGTGACCCGCGTGGCCCCCGGCATCCTGCGCTCAAGTGCCGTCCGCAAGATGGCGGGGCGGCTGAGCTGGGGGCTGGGCGACCAGGCGGTGTCGAGCCTGACGAACTTCATCGTCGGGATCTACGTCGCCCGCTCGCTCGGCGCGGTGGCCTTCGGCATCTTCAGCCTCGCTTGGGTGACCTACGGCGTGGTGCTCAACGTGTCGCGCGGGCTCGCGACCGACCCGCTCATGGTGCGGTTCGGCGGCGGGGTCCCGTTCAGCGTGTGGCGGCTCGCCGTCGGGAAGGCCGCGGGCACCGCGCTCGCCGTCGGGGTCGCCGCCGGGGTCTTGAGCCTGCTGTTCGGGATGGCTATCGGAGGTCCTCTCGGTGGAGCGTTTGTAGCGCTGGGTGTCGTCATGCCCGCGCTGCTGCTTCAGGACGCCTGGCGCTTCGCGTTCTTCGCCGCTGGAGCGGGTCAGAAAGCCTTCTTCAACGACGCGATGTGGGGCGTCGCGCTGTTCCCGGCGATGATCCTGGCCGCGCGGCACGGGACCGTAGTCGGCTTCCTGCTGGCCTGGGGCGCTTCGGCGGGCGTCGCAGCGCTGTTCGGGTGGGTCCAGACGGAGATCTGGCCGAAGCTCGGCGGCGTCCGAGGCTGGGTGTCCGAGCATCGAGAACTCGGCGTCCGGTACCTGATCGAGAACGTCAGCAACAGCGGCGCCTCCCAGCTGCGGGCGTACGGGCTCGGCGCGATCGCCGGGTTCGCCGCGGTCGGCACCGTGCGGGGCGCCGAGCAACTGCTCGGCCCGTTCCTCGCACTGCTGATGGGGTTGTCGCTGGTCACCGTGGCCGAGGGCGCTCGGGTGCTGAAGCACTCGCCGCACCGGCTGCGGCATTTCTGCATGATCCTCGGGGGCGCGCAGGCCGCGGCCGCGTTCCTCTGGGGCCTCGGGATCCTGTTCCTGCTGCCCGACAGTGCGGGCCGGTTCGTGCTCGGGTCCCTCTGGGACACCTCGTCGCAACTGATCCTGCCGGTGACCTTGGCCGTCGTCGGCGCGAGTTTCACCACCGGCGCGGCAGCCGGGCTGCGGGCGCTCGGCGCAGCCAAGCGCAGCCTGCGTTCCCAGCTGATCGCGTCCGCCGCGTATGTGACCTTCGGGCTGACCGGCGCCTTCATGGGTGGAGCGCTCGGCTCCGCCTGGGGCATCTCGGTCGCCACCCTGAGCGGGTCCGCGGTCTGGTGGTTCCAACTGCACATCGGGCTGCGCGAGTACGCCGCCCGTCCACCGGCCGGCCCCGAGGATACGGCCGAGCCCGACCAGGAAGAAGTGAAGACGCGATGACCACCGTGCCCCGGTTGAGCATCGGCCTACCGGTCTACAACGGCGAGGAATACCTGGCCGAGTCGCTCGACGCCCTGCTCGGCCAGACTTTCGAGGACTTCGAGCTGATCATCGCCGACAACGCGTCGACGGACGGCACCGAGGAGATCTGCCGCAAGTACGCCGCGTCCGATCCCCGGATCCGCTACTTCCGCCAGCCGCGCAACGTCGGAGCGACGCCGAACCACAACATCCTGCTGGAGATGGCGCGCGGCGAGCTGTTCAAGTGGGCTTCGCACGACGACCTGTACGGCCGTGACCTGCTGCGCAAGTGCGTCGAGGCGCTCGACGCGAGGCCGCAGATGATCCTGGCCCACTCGTGGCAGGCGATCATCGACGGCGACGGCGCGGTGACGGTCCCGCTGGACTACCAGCACAAAACGGACGCCGGCCGGGCGCCGGTGCGGTACAAGAGCCTGCTGTTCGAACCGGGCGGCGACGACTTCTACGGCGTCGTCCGCACGGAGGTGCTGCGGCGCGTGATCCCGATGGACAGCTACCACCACGCGGACCGCACGTACGTCGCCGAGCTGGCGCTGCACGGACCGTTCTACCAGGTGCCGGAGCTGCTGTACTTCCGCCGCGACCACCCTGGCCGCGCCGAACGGGCCAACCCGAGCAAGCGCTCGCGGTGCGCGAACCTGGATCCGAAGCGGGGCAACAAGTACACGAACCCGACCGCGCGGCTGCTCGCCGAGTACGTCTGGGGTTTCGTCGCCGGGATCCGCAACGCGCCGCTTTCGTCGGCCGAGCGGCGTCAGTGCTACTTCGCGCTGCTGCAGTGGGCGGCTTCTCGCGTCCGGCCCGGCGCCGGTGAGCGCGTCGAAGACCGGGCGCCGGTGGTGTCGAGCGAGCTGTCCCTGACCGTCGACACGATCGTCGCGGGCCGTGAAAGCAGGTCGGCTTGAGCACGAAGGTGGGCCTGTTCGGGCTGCTCGGGTCGGGCAATCTCGGCAACGACGGCTCGCTGGAGGCGGTGCTCGGCTTCCTCGCCGAGCAGCATCCGGACGCCGTCGTCAGCGCGTTCTGCGGTGGGCCGGAACAGGTCCGCGAGCGGTACGGCATCGAAACCGTTCCCCTGCACTGGAACCAGTCGGAGTACGAGACGGCGTCGGGCGTGAAATCCATCGCCGGAAAGGGCTTCGGCAAGCTCGTCGACGTCTTCCGGACGGCGGCGTGGGTCCGGCGCCAGGACGTCGTGATCGTGCCGGGCATGGGGGTGCTCGAAGCGACGCTTCCCTTGCGGCCCTGGGGTTTCCCGTACTCGCTGCTGCTGCTCTGCGCGTCCGGGCGGGTCGTCGGGACGAAGGTCGCGCTGGTCAGCGTCGGCGCGAACGTGATCGGCGAGCGGGCGACCCGCGCGGTGGTCAAGCTGGCGGCCGGGTTCGCCGCGTACCGGTCCTATCGCGACGAGCTTTCGCGCGACGCGATGCGGGAGATGGGCGTGGACGTCTCGCGCGACGAGGTCTATCCCGACCTGGCGTTCTCGCTGCCGATCCCGGTGGACGTCCCGGCCGCGGCGGGGACCGTCGGCGTCGGGGTGATGGACTACCACGGCGGTAACACGGATCGCGCGCGCGCCGATGAGATCCACGAGGTGTACGTCGCCAAGATGAAGCAGTTTGTCCGGCGGCTGGTCTCCGACGGCCGCGAGGTGCGGCTGTTCACCGGGGACAGCGCGGACGAGGCCGTGGTCGACGAGATCCTCGCCGACGTCCAGCGGTGGCGGCCGGGCCATGGCGGTGTCGCCGCGGCGCGGGTGTCCTGCCTCGACGACCTGATGCGGGAAATGGCCGCGGTCGACGCGGTGGTCGCCACGCGTTTCCACAACGTGCTCTGCGCGTTGAAACTGTCGAAGCCGACTATTTCGCTCGGCTACGCCGTGAAGAACGATGTGCTGATGGCGCAACTGGGGCTGGCGGAGTTCTGCCAGCCCGTGCGGACGTTCGAGGTCGATCGGCTGATCGGCCAGCTCGCCACACTCGAAAGGCAGGGACCGGAGGTGCGGGAAACGATGACCATGCGCAACGCCGAGGCGGCAGCGCGGCTGCGGCATCAGTTCTCGGTCCTGACCGGCAGCATTTTTCCCAACAGCACTGTTCCGAAGTCGTCAACCGCCGAACGCGAGGAAGCCCGATGAAGGCCATCCCGGTGCCGTCCATCGACGGCGCATACCTCTTCGAGCCGACTCCGCACCGTGACGAGCGGGGTTTCTTCAGCCGCACGTTCGACGCCGAAGTCGCGCGCTCGGTGGGAATCGACCCGGACGGCTTCGCGCAGGACAGTTTGTCCCGTTCCCGCAAGGGTGTGCTGCGTGGGATGCATTTACGGGCCGGCGCGGGCGAGGCGAAACTCGTGCGTTGTTCGTACGGAAAGGTGTTCGACGTCGTAGTGGATCTACGGCCCGACTCCCCTACGTATCGTGACAAGGCGTATTTTGAGTTGTCCGGCGACACCCAGGTAACGCTTTACATACCTTCGGGTTGCGCCCACGGATTTCAGGCCTTGACGGACCCGGCTGACGTATCGTATCGAATAGACAGAGCGCACAATCCGGACGAAGACGTCACTATCGCCTACGCCGATCCCGAGCTGGCCATCGCCTGGCCGCTCCCCGTGACACTGATGTCACCCCGCGACTCCGACGCACCTTCGCTCGCCGAGGTGATCAAGACCCGGTAGTCCTTATCTGGGAGGTAGAAATCATGGAGCAACCGCCGTTGCCACTGTCCAACCAGGCCAGCAAGCGACTGCACGCCATGATCCCCGGCGGCGCGCACACCTACGCCAAGGGTGACGACCAGTACCCCGAGAACATGGCCCCGGTGATCTCCCACGGCAGCGGCGCGCACGTCTGGGACGTCGACGGGAACTCCTACCTCGAGTACGGCTCCGGGCTCCGGTCGGTCAGCCTCGGGCACGCGCACCCGCGGGTCGTCGAGGCGGTCAAGCGGGAGATCGACCGCGGCGGCAACTTCGTCCGTCCGTCCATTGTGGAGGCTGACGCGGCGGAACGGTTCCTCGCGACGGTGACCACGGCCGAGATGGTCAAGTTCGCGAAGAACGGTTCGGACGCGACGACCGCGGCCGTCCGGCTCGCGCGCGCCGCCACGAACCGGCCGCTCGTGGCGATCTGCCACGACCACGCGTTCTTCTCCACCGACGACTGGTTCATCGGCACCACGGCGATGGCCGCGGGCATTCCCGGCGAGATCAACGACCTCACCGTGACGTTCCCGTACGGCGATCTGGCGGCCACCGAGGAAATGCTGCGGCTGCACTCGGGCCGCGTCGCCTGCATGATCCTCGAAGCCGCGACGCAGCAGGAGCCCCCTCCCGGGTACCTCGCCGGGCTTCGCGCGCTGGCGACGAAGTACGGCGTCGTGCTGATCTTCGACGAGATGATCACCGGTTTCCGCTGGTCAGAGGCGGGCGCGCAGGGGCTTTACGGCGTCACGCCGGACCTGTCGACGTTCGGCAAGGCACTGGGCAACGGGTTCGCCGTGTCCGCGCTGGCGGGCAAGCGCGAGCTGATGGAATTGGGCGGCCTGCGCGACTCGCGCGAGCGCGCCTTCATCCTCTCGACGACGCACGGCGGGGAAACCCACGCGCTCGCGGCCGCGATGGCGGTACTGGACACGTATGAGGAAGAGGGCATCACGGCCCGGCTGCACGCGCTCGGCGAGCGGCTCGCGACCGGCGTCCGGGCGGTCACGGCCGCGGCCGGGCTGGCCGACCACGTCGTCGTGCGCGGCCGGGCGAGCAACATGGTCTTCGCGACACTGGACCACAACCTGAAGCCGTCGCAGGACTACCGGACGCTGTTCCTGCGCCAGCTGATCAGCGGCGGCGTGATCGGACCGTCCTTTGTGGTCAGTAGCGCGATGACCGACGCCGACATCGACCGCACCGTCGACGTCGTCGCGCAGGCCTGCGTCGTGTACGGCAAGGCACTGGACTCCGGCGACCCGACGGCGTGGACCGGCGGCCGCTCGGTGAAACCCGTGTTCCGCCGGTTCGCCTGACTCTCCCGCTCGCAACTCGTCTCGCCGTCTCGTCGGCGAGTTGCGGGATAGGGCGCCAGTCGGACAACTCCTTAGAGTGCGGGGTCGACGCTTCTGGGTGACGTCGATAGTGGTGCGGCGGACGTAAATTGTCCGCATGCTCAGACCGCACACCGCTTTCGCGGTCCTCCTGTTTTCGGCGCTGCTTCCCGTGGGCTTCGCCTCGTCGGCGGCCGCCGACGTCAAGCCCGGCGCGGTGTGCGATCACCAGCCCGCCGCCGACGCTTCATCGCCCGCGGGCGCGGTGGTCGTCGATTCCCGTGTGGACAACGACCTCTACCTCAAAACGCAGGCCAGCCCGGCCGGGACGACATTCTGGCTTCGGCCGGGTACGCACACACTCGGGTCGGATGAGTTCGGGCAGGTTGTGCCGAAGGACCGCGACGTCTACCTCGGGGCGCCGGGGGCGGTGCTCGACGGGCGGGGCGTGAACCGGGCGGCGTTCACGCAGGAGGCGTCCGACGTGGTGATCCGGAACCTGACCATCCAGCATTTCGCCGCGCTGCAGGACCAGGGCGTGGTGAACCACGACTCGGGTGCGCACTGGGTGATCGAGCACAACACCATCCAGGACAACAAAGGCGCGGCGATGATGGCCGGGGACCGCCAGGAGGTACGGGCCAACTGCCTGCGAAACAACGGGCAGTACGGGATGAACGCCTACCGCACCGGGGACGGGATCACCGGGCTGGTCGTCGAGGGCAACGAGATCTCGGGCAACAACACCGACGACTGGGAACAGAAGGTCACCGGCTGCGGGTGCAGTGGCGGGGTGAAGTTCTGGGCGGTCAACGGCGCCGACGTGCGGGGGAACTGGATCCACCACAATCATGGCGCCGGGTTGTGGGCCGATACGAACGACAACGACTTTCTCGTGCAGGACAATCTGATCGAGGACAACGAGTCGGAAGGATTGTTTTACGAGATCAGTTACAATCTCGAGGTTGCCGGGAATACTTTTCGGCGTAACGCACTGAAGATGGGTCGGGATTTCGCCGGGCGGGGGGATAATTTCCCGGTCGGGGCGTTGTATCTTTCGGAGTCCGGCGGGGAGTCGCGGGTCCCGGCGCGGACGGCCAAGATCGACATTCACGACAATGCCTTCGAGGACAACTGGTCCGGGATCACCTTGTGGGAGAACGCCGACCGGTTCTGCAACAGCCCCGCGAATACGTCTTCGGGCTCGTGCACGAAACTCGTGAGCCCGACCTCGGCGTGCGCGCAGCCTGCGATCGCCTCGCGGCCCCGGTATGACGATTGCCGGTGGAAGACGCAGCAGGTGGATATTCACGGGAACACTTTTTCTTTTGATCCTGGGCGGATCGGGTGTACTGGTGGGCTTTGCGGGCGGATGGCGGTGCTGGCCAACTTCGGGAGCTACCCGGAGTGGTCCCCGTACAAGGGGGCCGGGGTCTCGGACGCCATTACGTCCTCGCAGGGCAACCATTTCCGGGGGAACACGTACAGCGGCCCGTGGACGTTCGTCGCGCACGACACCTCGCGGACACTGACCGCCGCCCAGTGGCAAGCAGCACCCTACTCACAGGACGCTTGCAGCTCCTTCACCGGCGGAACCCCCGCCTGCTAACCCTCCACCCCCGATCTGATTGCCCCTGAAGGCCACCATGACGGCGTCTAACGCCGTCATGGTGGCCTTCAGGGGCAGTCAAGCGGAGGCCGGGGCCTGGGGGGTTAGAGGCGGTTGGCGAGGTGGTCTAGGGCTCGGGCTGTGGTGGGGACTGTGGCCAGGGCTGCGCAGAAGCCGCCGATTGTGTCTGTCGGGTAGTGGGCTCCCAGGCCCACTTGGGCCCAGGCCATCGCTGCGCCCGCGATCAGGGCGCAAGTCAGGCACAGGAGGGTTCCGGTGGTGGGGGTCAGGGCGAAGTGGTCGGCCGCTGCCAGGGCGAGGACCAGTGCCAGTGCCGTGGCCATGGCCGTGTGGCCGCTCGGGAAGGAGAGGAACTCGCCGTGGATCGTGCGGCCCACCAGTGGCTTGAGGGCCGTCGTCACGACGACCGTCAGGCCCACGCCCGCCAGGGTGAGGACGGCCGTGCGGATCCGGCGCAGGGCCAAACAGCCCGCGACCACCGCCAGCAGCAGGATGGCCGAGCCGAGGGGTTCGCCGCAGAAGTCGATCACCCTGGCCACGTACCACCAGGGGTCCGGGATGCCGTCCGGTGAGGGCAGCAGCGGGGTGTCGAAGGCCGTCGGGGCCGACTTGCCCGCGAAGAGGATTCCCAGCACCGCGAGCACTACCGCGGCCAGAGCCGCCAGGACGAGCAGCGGTGTGCGCAGCGCGGCAGGCATGGCCGGTGGGGCCGTCCTGACTGCGGACTTCACGAAGCGGCCACTCCCTCGTATGCGGCTACCGCGACCTCGTAGCCGGTGATCAGGCGGTCCAGCCCGACAGCCGGGGTGAAGTCCCGCTCGTACCGGCGACGCGCCGCCTCGCCCAGCTGCCGGTTCCGCTCGGGGGCCGCCACGATCTCGCGCAGGCGATCCGCGAGCGAGCCCGCGTCGTCCGGCCGGTGCAGCAGGCCGGTCACCCCATCTTCCACCAGCTCGGTGAACGCGCCGTGAGCCGCCGCGACCGTCGGCACGCCGGCGGCCATCGCCTCGACCACCACCAGGCCGAACGCCTCCAGCCACGCCGACGGCGCCACCACCGCCGCCGCACGGGAGGTCAGCTCCCGGCACTGCTCCTTCGAGCACAGCCCGGCGTATTCGACGTCTTCGCGCCCGGCCGCCCAGCGGGCGACCTCGTCCTGCATCGGGCCGGTGCCCGCGAGCACCAGCGGCAGGCCGAGCCCGCCGGCGGCCGCGAGCCGGTCCCACGCCGTCATCAGCAGGCCGACGCCCTTTTCCTTGGTGAGCCTGCCGAGGAACAGCAGGTGCTGCCCCTCCCCCAGGCGGCTCACGCCCGGGTCGGCGACGAAATTGTGCTTCACCACGAGCCGATCCGACGGCATCCCGGCGCGGACGAGGATCTCGCGCTGCGCGCCCGAGATACAGAAGAACCGCGTCACGTCCGACCACCAGCGGCGGCGGTTCGCGACCAAGCTCGCCGCCATCGGGACGGTCGCGAGCTTCGAGTCGCGGTAACACCCGTGCCGGACCGCGGCCACCGGCTTGCCACCGACGCAGTCCGTGCAGACGTGGCCGTCACGGTAGAGCGTGCCGGGCGGGCAGACCATCGTGTAGTTGTGCAGCGTCGCGACCACCGGCACGCGCGCGTCGGCGCACGCGGCGAGCACCGACGGCGAGATCAGCGGGAACGTGTTGTGGACGTGCACGACGTCGGGGCGGTCCACCCGCAGGCGGGCGCCGAACTCGGCCCGCACCGCGCGGTTCCACGGTACCTGAAGTGGCACGATCGCCTTGCGGGGCAAGGACATCTGGGCTATGTCGTCGCTGCGTTTCTCGAACAGGCCGACCCGGTGGCCGCCGTCGGCGAGCAGGGCGACCTCCTGGTCGACGACGTTGTTCTCGCCGCTCGGCTGCTCGGACCGGTACCGGTTGTGGACGACTAGGACCTTCACAGAAAGGCTTCCTTCCTGGACTTGCCCGCCACCGGCGCGGCGAGCAGCCCGGCGGCCACGGCCAGGTGGAGCAGGTACGGGGACGCGTCGCCGAGCCCGGCTTCGGTGTACGACGCGCTCAGGCAGTACGTGATCAGGAAGATCGCGCACGCCCGGTGCAGGGACGGCGGCCGCAGCACCGCGACCACGACCAGCACGAGCAGGAACGCCGCGACGATCGCGATGCCGACGTAGCCCTGCTCGTGGTAGACCGCGAGCCAGCTGCTGTCGATCGGCAGCCCGTCGTACGACTTGTCCGTCAGGCCGACGCCGAACAGGTACTCGAACGCCGTGCGCGGCGCGGACAGCAGCGCGTCCCAGACCTTCGCGCGGCCGGTGAGGCTCGAAAAGTTCTCCGTGCTCTGCCCGCGAAGGAACCACGCCTGCAGCAGGGAACCGAGCACCACCACGGCGAACGCGACGACCAGCAGCGTCGAGGCGAACACCTTGCGGGCGCGGGCGCTGGTGATCGTGAGCGAGAGGACGGCGACCAGCAGTCCCGCGGCGAGGCCGAGGGTGGCCGTGCGGGTGTGGGTCAGCAGCAGCAGAGCCAGCGAGCCGACGATGATGATGAGCGCGCTGCGGCGGTCGATCTCGCGGCCCATCCAGAGCAGTGCGGTGAGCCCGATGATCACCGCGGCGTACTGCCCGACCTGCGGCGGGGTGAGCGGCCAGACCGCGCCGGAGAGCCTGCCGCCGTACTCGAACGGCATCGCCTTGCCCGGCGAGACCACCAGTCCGATCGCGACCGTGACGAGCACGGCGCCGTACACCTTGATGTGCTGGCGGACGAACGTCAGATTCGCGCCCCACCACCGGGTCAGCAGCCACAGCGTGGACACGAAGATGCCCATCCGGAAACACCGGAACAGCGCGCCGTACCCGCCTTCCAGCCCGGCGCTGGCGATGATGCTGAGCATCAGCAGCATGCTCAGCAGCAGCAGGTAGGCACTCGGGCGGAAGCGCAGCCGCGGGTTGAGCGCGAGCGCCACCGCGAACGCGGTCATCAGCGAGCCCATGGTGACGAGCTGGATGACCGAGCGCGGGATCGGGATCACCGTCTTCGCGCCGGTCGACCCGAGTGTGTTGAGGATCAGCAGCGCCCAGACCAGCCCGACCAGCTTGGGCGTCTTCGGCCCGGCCGTGACCTCCCCGGCGGGCGATCCCGGCCGGACGCCGGTCAGTTCGGCCATCTCAGCCACCCCCGGTCCGCGAATACGTGCTGCCCGCGTCCTGCTGGTAGGGCGGGCCCTGCCATTCGCCGATGCCGAGGATGCGGCTGGTCTCGTAGACGATGAACGTCCACGGGCCGCCGTAGGTGTTGTCGTGCCAGCGGTTGCCCTGCTTCGAGGTGATCGCCTGCTGCACGGCGCTCCCCTTGTACGGCGACCAGTCCGGGTACGTGCCGAAATTCGACAGCAGGCCCATCCGCGCGCAGGTCTCCTGGCAGCCGACGACGGCGGGGTCGAGCAGGAACCGGTTGTGGTGGATGTCGACGCGCTGGGTCTTCCAGCGGCAGTCCTCGTGCAGCGGCCCGCTCGCGATGCCCGGCTGCGCGCACTGGGTCTCGTCGGTCACCAGGCGCGTGCAGCTGCCACTGGAGGTGTTGGCGGGGCTGTGGCAGAACCGGTCGGCGTTCTCCCACAGCGTGATGCCGGACCAGTTGTCCTGCAGGACGTTGCCGGAGATCTCCAGTTTGTCGGTGCGCGCCTTGATCCGGGGCTCGCCGCCCGACTCGGAGAGGTAGATCGTCGCGAGCGGGAAGCTGTCGCCGCGGTCGACGTAGGCCTTGCCCTCGACCCAGTTGTTGCGGCGGATCGTGTTGCCCGAGATGACGGCGTTGTAGCTGGTCTCGTAGTCGATCGCGGCGCCGTCGTTGGCCTCGATGAGGTTGCCCTCGATGAGGAAGTCGTTGTTGTTCGTGTCGGCCCACAGCCCGACGCCGCGGTTGTCGTGCACCCAGTTGCCGCGGACGTCGGCGCCGTTGACCGACCAGAACTTGATCCCGCCGGTGCAGCCGCAGCCGTCGACCTTGCGTTCCCAGTCGCCGGTGTTGTTGCCGGTGATCTCGTTGCCCTCGACGACGAGGCCGGTGATGGTGTTGCCCTCGGCGAAGGCGTTCATCCCGTACTGGCCGTTCTTGCGCAGGCAGTTGGCGCGGACCTGCTGATGCGCGCCCGCCATCATCCCGGCGCCGTCGTTGGCCTGGATCAGGTTGTGCTCCAGGATCCAGCCTTCGCCGGAGTCGTGGTTGACGACGCCTTCGTCGCGCGGCGCGGCGAAACCCCGCACGGTCAGGTACTGGATCTTGACGTTCTTGGCGTGCCCGGTGAACGCGTACTGGTTGACCTTCCGGCCATCCAGCACCGCGCCCGGCGCGCCGAGGAAGACGTCGCCGTCGGTCGGGATGACCTGGTCGAACCGGTCGTCGCCGAGCCGGTGGGTGCCGGGGTTGAGCCAGAACGTCGTGCCCGGCGGGCTCGCCTTGGTCTTGACCGTCAGGTCGCCCGGCACCGCCGAGTCGACCGTCACCGCGCCCGCCGGGGCCGTCGCGGGGCCCGCGGGGGGCTTCGCGCACACCGACGCCGCCTGCCCGGCGGGGGCCGCGGACGACGCCGGGCCGGGGCCCGCGTCCTCGCCCGGTTCGGACGAGCACGCGGCGAGCAGGCCCAGCGCGCCGAACAGCACGGCGAGCCGGCGGCCTCTCCCCTGGCGGGCGGTGTCGGTCACGATAGGTGTTCCTCCTGGCACTACTTTCCGCAACTCGTCGACGAGTCGCGGGTTTGGGGGGTCGAACGTGAGCAGGGTGGTCAGCGGGGTGGCGCCGCCGAGGAGGCCGGTGCCGATCAGGGTGGTGGCGGGTTCGCGGCGGCCGAAACCGGCCGAGTACCAGCCCAGCGGCGGGTCGTCCCGGCCGCGGTGGGCCTCCCAGGTCAGCTCGGGGGGCAGGACGAACGACGCCTCGCGCGGGCGGCCGCCGTGGGTCCAGCTCAGCCGGGCCGTGGCGCCGTCGAGCTCGGCGGTGACGCGGGGGCCGAGGTGGAACACGAGCCGGGCGAGCCTGCCGACCGCACAGTCGAGCTCGTCGACGATCTTGAGCGCCGCGCCTTCGAGCTCCGCCGTGCGGCGGTGGACGGCCGGGGCGTAGCCGTCGTGCTGCGCGGACCAGCGGCGGGGCGCGTTCGCGAAGAGCACTTTCGTGCGCGCGTGGCGGGTCCACAGGAACGGGCCGCCGGTCTTCGACTGGTCCTGCCCGTCGAGCTCCAGGGTGTTGTGCCCGAGGGTGGACCGGAAGTACGAGCGCCACTCCGGTTGCCCGTGGTAGCAGTAGGTCCCCGGGTCGGCGAGCACGTCGACGCCGTCGTGGCGGACCTCCAGGGCGAGCGCGTCGGCGTGGGCGTGCGCCGCGATCGACAGGAAGCCGTGCGGCCCGCCGTCGCAGCGCGCCCAGATCTCGCCGGAGTCGCCCGGCGCGGTCCGCAGGATCGTCATCCCGGCGTCGGCGAAGTGGTCCTGACGGGCGGACGGGCGGCTTTCCCGCAGCCGCGGCGCCGGGCCGAGGGCGCCGAACAACGCGGTGCGGACGTCACCGCCCTGCACCTTCGGCCACCAGTCCTGCCGTCCGAACAGCGCCTCTCCACTGGCCAGCAGCGAGGCCCAGCGGCTGGTGGCCGCACCGTCGACGACGAGTCCGTACCCGTCGTCGGCGTCACCCTGGCGGGGCGGCCTCAGCTCAGTGTCCACAATGGACGCGAGAGCGTCGGTCATCCGGCGCAGCACCAGCCAGGTCGAGTGCGGCACCGGCACCCCGGCGGCGTTCGCCTCCAATGCGGCGGCGAGGCCGAGCTCCAGCACCAGGCCGTGGTACTCGGTGGCGAGTTCCCGGTTGAGCCCGGAGTCGAAAGTGTTGGCGTGCAGCTGCTCGTCCAGCGAGCGCAGGGCCGCGGCGCCCCAGCGCGGCGACTGGGGGAACCACGGGAAGGCCGCGGCGGCGGCGACCTGCCCGGCGGTCTCGGCGATGACGTGGTTGTTGGCCGAGGAACCCCGGCTGGGGAACCCGGCCAGCCAGCGCTGGTGGAACCAGATCTGGTGCAGCGCCACGGGATTGTCCTCGAACAGGCCGGACGCGCCAGCCCAGCCGTCGAGCAGCCGCCGGACCCAGACCCAGGACAGCAGCCGGATGCCCAGCTCGATGCCGCTGACCCAGTGCACGCTGCGCAGCGGCGGATTGGCGCTCCACCAGGACTTCAGGTGTTCGGCCACCCGGACGGCGTACCGCTCGTCGCCGGTCAGCGCGTACGCCGCCGCCAGCACGGTGAGGTGCTGGTGTCGTGACGGCTCCCAGATCTGCTTGATGTCCCCGACGGTTTCCTCGCTGCGGTAGGCGATGTCGAAGGCGTAGACGTCGTCGGGAGCGCGGCGCCCGGTCTTCGGATCGTACTGCCAGTCCGGCTCGGCCAGGTCGTGCCGCTCGACGCCGAAGTACTCGCCGTGGCCGTCCATCAGCCGGTCCGCGGTGTCGAGCAGGCTCGCCCTTGACTCCTCGGAAACCGAGGCGAGGGCCTCCGCGGACAGCCCGGTCTTGAACTGCCGCCGCGGCAGCCACACCGTCGTCCGCTCGGGGGAAAGCCCGCGCCAGCGCCGTTTCCGCACCACGTCGGTGGCACGGCCGGTGATCTCGGCTGGCCCCATCCGGGACAGCCTCCGCAGGTACCAGGCGGGGTCCATTACGCGCGCACCTCGCCCGGCGCGAGCCGGACCGGCACCCCCGAGGCCAGGCTGCGCGAAACCGCGAGCGTGGCGAGGGTGGTCGCGACCAGCGAGTCGAGCGGCACCGGCATCGGGCCGCCGGACTTGACCGCGTCGACGAACGCGCCGAGCTCGGCGCACTGGCCCTTGTCCCGCCCGCGCGGGATCCGCGAGCTGGCCCACTTCTTGCGGCCGTACACCGTGGCGCGCACGAAGTCGTCGAACTTCAGGACCTTGCCGTCGGCGACGACGTCCAGGGTCTCCTTCGGGAAGCCGCTGGCGCCGCTGGTCGCGTAGGTGACCGTGGCGGTGGAGCCGTCCGGGTAGCGCAGGACGATCTGCAGGTCGTCCTGTCCCGGCGTCGAGCAGGCGTAGACCGAGGTCGGGTCGCCGTCGAGCAGCCAGCTGACGGTGTCGATGAAGTGCCCGCCCTCCCCGGCGAAGCGCGAACCCTCGGTGTCCTGCTGGTTGTACCAGCTGCCGCCGTCGAGTTTCCCGGCGTTGACCAGGTACCGGACCGACGCGGGCGCGACCCGCTGGCCGAACTGCTCCTTGGCTTCGAGCAACAGCGGCGCGAAGCGGCGGTTGAAGCCGACCTGCAGCCGGTCGTTGCCGGACTCCTCGATCGCCGACAGCACGCTGGAGAGCTCTTCTTCCGACAGCGCAAGGGGTTTCTCGACGAACACGGCCTTGCCCGCGAGCAGCGCCCGGCGCGTCAGAGCCGCGTGCGAGCTGTGCCGGGTGACGACGAAGATCGCGTCGATCGACGGGTCCGCCAAGGTGGCGTCGAGGTCGGTGGACGCCTCGGCGAAGCCGAACTTGCGCTTGGCGTTGGCGCCCGAAAGCGCCGACGTCGTGACCACGCGGCGAAGCTCCACATCGGACCGTTCGGCCAGGTGCGGCAGCAGCATCGACGACGCGTAGTTGCCCGCGCCGACGAACGCCGCGCGCACGGTGGCGAGCCGCGGCGAGACCTTCGCCTGCTGCGAAAGCACCACCGGCGCCGAAGTGACGACCGGCTCGAGCGTCGGCGCTTCGCTACCGGGGTAGCTGAACAGCACCGCGACGGCCTTGAGCTCACCGGCGTTGAGCCGCTGGTAGGTGTCGACGGCGGTGGAGAACTCGGCGACGTGCGAGATCAGCGGCTCAAAGTCGACCCGGCCGCGCGCGACCAGGTCGAGCACGCATTCCAGGTTGCGCCGCTCGGTCCAGCGGACCTGGCCGATGGGGTAGTCCTTGCCCTCCAGCTCGTAGGACGGGTCGTAGCGGCCCGGCCCGTACGACCGTGAGAACCGGACGTCGAGTTCCTTTTCGTAGTAGGCGTTCCACGGCAGGTTGAGCGAGCACTTGCCGATGTCGACGACCCGGCCGCGGTCGCGCGCCAGCTTCGCGGCCAGCTCGACGGGCTCGTTGGAACTGCCGCCCGAGGCGAGGTACACCTGGTCGACGCCGTGCCCGGAGCTGAGCTCACCGACCGCGGTGTCGACCACGCCGGAGCCGGGGTGGCTGCACACCAGCGCCCCGAGCCGCTCGGCAAGCTCGCAGCGCGCCGGGTCGAGGTCGACCCCGACGACGCGCACGCCCGAGGCGACCAGCAGCTGCACGACCAGCTGGCCGATCAGGCCCAGCCCGATGACCAGCGCGAGCTCGCCGAGCTGCGGCTCCCCGCGCCGGACGCCCTGCATCGCGATCGAGCCGACCGTGCCGAAAGCCGCGTGTCGCGGGTCGACGCCATCGGGCACCCGCGAGTACAGGTTCTTGGGCACCCAGTTCAGTTCCGAGTGCAGCGCGTGCTCGTTGCCAGCGCAGGCCACGAGATCCCCGACGGAGACGTCCTCGATCCCGTCACCCACCTGCTCGACGACACCACACAGGGAGTACCCCAGTGGGGTGTACGAGTCGAGCTTGTTGGTCACCTTGCGGTAGGTGGCGGCGAGGCCGTTGGTGGCCACGCTCTGGACGACCTTCGCGACCTGGTCCGGCCGCGCGCGTGCCTTGCCCACCAGCGAAAGACTGGCCTCGGAGACCTTCATCATCTCGGTGCCGGTGGAGATCAGCGAGTACAGCGTGCGGACCAGCACCCCGCCGGACTTGCACGCCGGCGTCGGTACGTCGAGGAGCGCCAGTTCACCGCTCTTGTAGTTCTGCACTACCTGCTTCACGACACTCCTTGGTTGTCTGCCCGGCCCGCGCCGGCCGCGGTGGCGCTGCGATACCAGTGTTCGAGGGTCAAGATGTGCCAGAGGTGCTTGGAGCGGTCTTCCTGCCCCGAGGCGTCCTCGTCGACGAGCTTCTGCAGCGCCTCGCGCCGCAGGAAACCGGACTGGACGAGCACGCCCTCGTTGACGACCTCCCGCACGAGCGGTGCCAGGTCGCGGCTCATCCAAGCCCGCAGCGGCGCGCTGAACAGGCCCTTCGGCCGGTGCACGATCTCCTCGGGCAGGATCGACAGCGCGGCCTGCTTCAGCGCCATCTTTCCCTTGCGGCCGACGATCTTCTGGTCACCGGGGATCCGGAACGCGGCCTTGACGACCTCGACGTCGACGAACGGCGTCCGCACCTCGGTCGACGCGGCCATGCTCGACCGGTCGGTGTACGCGAGGTTGAGGCCCGGCAGGAACATCCGGGAATCCTGGAGGCACATGCGGTTGACGAAGTCGGTCAACTGGTTGTCGTGGTAGGTGTCGGCGTGCTCGGTCAGCACGTCGTCGACGGTCCCGGCGAGGTCGGGATTGAGCAGCCCGAGCAGCTCCTGCTGGTCGTACATCGTGTAGCTGCGGCGGAACGCGGTCTCCTCCGGCAAGCCGGCGAAGGACAGGAACCGCTTCGCGAACCGCACCGATCGGAACCCGCGCTTCGACGTCGCCACCGGCAGTCTGTCCACAAGGGACTCGACCGGGCGTCGCACCAGGCCCGGCACACCCTGGTAGCGCACGGCGAGGAGGTTCGCGAGGTGCTTGCGGTACCCGGCGAACAGCTCGTCGGCGCCCATCCCGGACAGCATCACCTTGACCCCGGCCTCGCGCGCGGCCAAGCAGATCAGGAAGGTGTTGATGGCCGCGGGGTCGCCGATCGGCTCGTCGAGGGCGTAGGTCATCCGCGGCAGCAGGTCCAGGACCTGCGGCGCGATCTCGATCTCGTGCAGGTCGACGCCGAACTTCGCGGCCACCTGGCGCGCGTACTTGAGGTCGTCGGGCATCGCCTCGAACTTGGCGTCCTCGGCGCGGAAACCGATGGTGTACGCGGAGATCCCGGGCTGCTGACGCGCGGCGAGCGCGGTCAGGTAGCTGGAGTCGAGGCCGCCGGAGAGGAAGGTCGCGACCGGGACGTCGGACAGGAGGTGCTTGTTCGTCGACTCGGTGATGACCTCGTTGAGATCGAACTCGCCCTCGTACGCGGCGCCCTCTTCGGCGACCTGGCGCAGCGACCAGAAGGTGCCGCGCTCGACCTGGCCGTCCGGGCAGAACCGGGCCCAGGTGCCCGGCCGCAGCTTCTCGGCCTCGGTGAACGCGCAGCGGCCGTCGGGAACCCAGTAATAGAGCAGGGAAGCGACCAATGCGGCCTCGTCGATCTTCAGCGAGCCGCCGAGCTCACCGGCGAGCGCCTTGAGCTCGGACGCGAACACGACGCCCTTGCCGCGGCGGACGAAGAACAGCGGCTTGATGCCCAGCTGGTCCCGCACCAGCGTCAGCTCACCGGTCCGCTCGTCGAACACCCCGAACGCGAACATCCCGCGCAGCCGCGCCAGGCAGCCGGTGCCCCAGCGCCGCCAGGCCTGGAGTACGACCTCGGTGTCGGAGGTGCCACGGAAGCGCACCCCGGCGGATTCGAGCTCCCCGCGCAGTTCCGGCGCGTTGTAGAGCTCGCCGTTGTAGGTCAGTGCGAGGCCGTCGGCGACCATCGGCTGCGCGCCGGTCTCCGACAGGTCGATGATCGACAGCCTGCGGTGTCCTAAGTGGACCTCGCCGTCCCCGGCGCGATGGTCGTACCGGCCGGAGCCGTCCGGCCCGCGATGGGCCAGCGTCTTGGTGAGGCGGTCGGTGAGCGGACCACCGTCCGGCCAGCAGTAGGCACCCGCGATACCGCACATGCGCTTGGCTCCCCTTCAGTGTTCGAGACGGCAGGACGGCGAGACGGTCATAGCGCTTCCACGTTGTCCTCGGCGGGGTGGACCGGGGCGAACTGCTTGGTCGGCAACTCATTGGAGTGGTCACTGGTGTGGTCGCTGGGGTGGTCGCTGTCCCGTTTGAACGGGGTCGGCCGTTTGGCCGGGTGCTCGTGCTTTTCCGGAGCCTTTTCCGGCGCGGCGGCGGGTTCCGGCGAGGTCCGGCCGTTGCCGTTGGCGGCGAGCGTCCCGTTGGCCGGGAGGTAGCCGTTGACCTTCGGCTTCGGCTTGGCGACCGGGATCGGCGCGAACCGCCGGGTCGGCGCGTCGACGTAAGCGGGCACGGCGGGAACGGCGGGCCGCCGCGGCGCGACCTCCTCGACGGGCAGCTCGACGGGCAGCTCGACGACTGGCGTTTCGACCGGTGTTTCGGCAACTCCTTCGACGACACGTACCGGCCGAGGCGCCGAACCGGCCCGGCCGCGCAACGCGGTGTGCAGGCCGTCCCAGAGCGTGCCGTCGGACTTGTCGCGCGGGTCCGGATCCACCAGCACGATGCCGATGATCGGGATCCCGCTGTCGGCCAGCTGCCGCGCGACGGTGTGCAGCCACAGCGTGCTCGCCCGGCCCGCGCGCACGACGAGCACGGTCTCGGTGCCGAGGTGCGAAAGGTCCGTCCACGCCGTCCCCGGCGCGACCGAGCCGACCCCGATCCGGCGCTCGGCGGGATCACCCGGCGTCAGGTCGCTGCCCCCGACGACCCGCAGGGGGCCGTCGGCCGCGAGCTTGCGTACGGCGTCACCGGCGAGGTCGTCGATGAGCACGACCGGACCGGTCGCGGCGAGTTCCGTGGCGAGGTCCACCGCGAGCGCGGCCGCGACCCCCGGCGCTTCGAGCTCCAGCAGCGAAACCGAACCCCGATCCGCGCGCACGGCGCGGACCAGTGTCGTCGCGACCCGCTTGCGATCGGTCACGCCGCGCGAGCGCCGCCACGGCCGGGACGGGCCGCGTCGCGGCTGGGAAAGCTGGGCGATCACCGAGGCGCCGAGGTTCGCGGAGACCTCGCGCCGCAGGACCGGCCGGTCCCGGACGACGCCGGTGACGGCGGCCAGCGCGAGTCCCAGTGCGAGCCCGAGCGCGAGCCCGATCCCGCCGTCGGTGGCACCGGCCTTGAGCAGCGACCGCGGCGTCACGCGCGGCGCGTCGACGATCTGCGTGCCCGCCGCGACCTGCGGGGTGCCAACCCCGGCCTGCTGCGCGCGGCCCTCGAAGTCCGAGATCTGCGCGGTGAGCGCGGCGCGGCGGGTGTAGAGCGATTCGAGCTCGATCGGGTTCTGCTGGGCCTTGTTCTTGGCCGATTCGGTGGCGATCGAGGCGTCCACCTGCGCGAGGTCGCCCTGCGCCTTGTTCCGCTGGTCGAGCAGCGCCTTCGCCTGCGCGGCCGCGACCGCCTGGTTGCGCTGCACGTGGTCGGCGATGAAGGCGTCGGACAGGGCCTGCGCGCGGGCGATCGCGTCGGCGTTGCTGGTCCCCTTGACCGAAACCTGCATCATGTTGTTCGTCAGGCCCAGCGCGGTGACGTCCTTCAGGAAGTCCTCGGGCGGCTGGGTGCTGCTGAGGGTCTTGAGCGCGGCGCCCGCGATCTGGGTGGTCTGCAGCACCGCGACGTCGGTGCGCATCAGGGTCCCGGCGTCGGTCGGCGAGTCGTCCTGGTGCACGACCAGCAGCTTCGCCACGGCGATCGGCGGCGAGGGCAGGAAGACGGCGAGCAGGCCGCCCATGATCAGGCCCAGCAGGGCCATCGACAGCCACAGCCTGCGACGTCGGCGGATCGCGACGACGAGCCGCTGGACGTCGATGAGGTGGCTCTCGGCCACGGCCGCGTCGGTGCTCGTCACGCTGAACCTGCCATCACGTCGTGGTCCTCGGATGCCGGGGCTCCGGCGCCTTTGGCGGGTTTACCGGCCAGCCGGACCGGCCGGGTGAGGATGGCGCCCACGACCGGCTGGCCCGCGTCGGAGCAGGCCTCGGCGATGGCGACCAGTTCCCACGCCGTCCGGCTGCGCGCGGCGAGTACGACGAGCACCCCGGACTCCCCTCGGGGATCCGGCACGATCGGCCGGTCCGCGGCGATCTCGGCCACTTCGAGCAGCGGGCCGCCCCGCCCGGCGAGGTCGATCAGCCGGTCGGCGACGCCGCGCGCGGCGGTGTCCCCGGCGACGACCAGCAGGAGCAGCCGCGACGAACCGCCGAGCCTGGCCAGCACCCGCCGGTAGCGAAGGTCGGAAACGAGCTCTTCGGCGGACACCCGCACCTCGGGCAGGTACCACGGGCGGTCTTCGCCCACCAGCCGCCGCACCCGCGCGAACAGTCCGGTCGCGGCCACGGCTGGCGGGACGTCCGGCACCTCGATGTCGGCGAGCACGACCGAGCCGAGCGCCGCGCCGATCTCGTCCTCCTCGCGCAGCCGCCGGTCGGTGCGGGCCACGAACAGGTGCCCCAGCAGGCCGATCAGGAAGAACAGCAGCGCGCCGCCGCCGATGAACTCGACTAGCGTCGGCGAAGCGGCGCTCAGCGGGCGTTCGGCCGAGCCCATCACGACCATGTTGCCCTGGCCGCTGGCCGCGTCGGCGGCGTTCAGGTTGTTCATCGCCTGTTCGAGCGAGGTCCGCAGCGCCTGGAGCGCGGTGCGCGCCTGCACGCTTTCCACCGTCTCGCCGTCCGCCACCGACCGGGACAGGTCGGTGATCCGCTGGTTGGTCTGGGTGACCTGCTGGCGGAGCGCGTCGCGCTGCCCCTGCGCCAGCTGGGCCGCGGAGTCGGTGCTGTTGCTGAGCAGCTGGGTCGAGTACTTGACGAAGTCCTGCGCCACCTGGTTCGCGAGCTGCTGCGCGCGCTCGGCGGTGTTCGCGGACGCCCCGATCTTGACCACGTTCCCGTCGGACACCGACGCGGTCACCGATTTCAGCAGGTCCGCGCCGCTGATCTGCCAGCCGAGCTCGGCGGCCGCGCGGTCGAGCACCACCGAACTCGTCGCGACCTGGGCCTGGGTCAGCAGCTCGTCCGGCTGCCGCGGGCCCTGCAGCAGCACGCTCGCGGTGGTCGAATACCCCGGCCCGAGCAGCAACCCGGCGCCGGCGCCGACCGCGGCACCCACCACGACCAGCACGGCGAGCGTCCGCCAGCGTCTGCGCAGAACCTGCCCCACCATGGACAGACGCACCGTATCGTCACTCAACGCCGGGGTCTCCCATCGTGAACTGAAGTAGCCATCGGTGCCGGGCGCTGCCGTCGGCGGGTATCACCCAACCCGTCGTAGCGCCCAGGCCGTTGGTTACAGGAAAACCCCAGTCTTGTTCAAAAAGCGACTGTGATCTCCTCGACGATCTCCTCGATCAGCCGAGCGCCCTGGCGTAGGCGGCGAGCAGGGCCCGCTGGGAGTTCTCCCAGGCCAGCGGGCCGCTGACCCGCTCCTGGCCGAGCTTGCCCATCCGCTCGCGCTCCTCCGGGTCGTCGAGCAGGCGCGCGATCAGCCCGGCGAACTCGGGCTCGTCGTTGGGTGTGGCGTAGACGGCGGCGTCACCGGCGGAAACCCGCGCCTCGCGCAGGTCGAACGAGACGATCGGCTTGCTCATCGCCATGTACTCCATGATCTTGTTCATGGTCGACACGTCGTTGAGCGGGTTCAGCGGGTCCGGCGCCAGGCAGACGTCGGCCGCGGACAGGTAGCGCACCAGGTCCTCGTCGGAGACCCGGCCGGTGAACTCGACCTGGTCGCCGAGCTTCAGCCGGTGCGACAGCGCGACCATGTCGTCGAAAGCGTCCCCGGAGCCGACGAACACCGCGTGCCAGTCCGTCCGGCCGAGGTCGTCACGCAGCGAAGCGAGCGCGCGCAGCGCGTAGTCGACGCCGTCCTGCGGGCCCATCACGCCGAGGTAGCAGAGCAGGTGCGGCTTGCCGCCCTTGAGCGCGGGCTCGGCCGGGACCTGCTTGAACCGCTCGATGATCGGGGCGCTGCGCACCACGAAGACGTCCTCGGGCGCCATGCCGCCGCGGATCAGCGCGACCTGGCGGTAGCTCTCGTTCGTCGAGATGACGACGTCGGCGGCGCGGTAAGTCGACCGCTCCAGCGCGCAAACCGCGCGGTACAGCGCGTCCTGGCCGCGGTCGAAGCGCGACAGATACAGCTCGGGGCACAGGTCGTGCTGGTCGAAGACGAACCTCGCGCCCTGGCGCTTGAGCATCCTGGCGACCAGGAACAGCAGGTCCGGCGGGTTGCACGCGTGCACGACGTCGACGCGGCCGATCTTGCGGGCCAGCCGGACGGTGTGCCACAGCGCCGTGCCGTACTCCTGCAGATACCCGGCGGGCCCGCCGGTGGCCGCGCGCAGCGGGTAGCGGTGAAGGTGGACGCCGTCGATGACGACTTCGGCCTCGGTGTCCCGCTTCGTCCCTTGTGGACAGATGACATGCACCTCCCAGCCCGCGTCGCGCAGCGTCGTGGATTCCTGCCACACCCGCCGGTCGAACGGCACCGAAAGATTCTCGACCAGGATCAGAGCTTTTTTACCAGGCAAGGCCGACATATCCTTCTTCAAGCCGCCGCGTCTCCGCGTCAGGCATCCGGACAAGGTCGATGAGCAGATGGTCGCCGCCGCGCGGCAGCGCCGCCAGGACGTCCGGGTCGGAGCAACCGACGAGACACACTTCGGCGTGGTCGAGGACCTCGTCGATGGAACCGGCGAGGAGCTGCCCGAGGTGCGGCAAGCGGCCCTCAATGTACTCGCGGTTGGCGCCCATCAGCCGCGACAGGCTGACGTTGGCGTCGTAGATGCGCAGGTCGTAACCCTTGCCCAGCAACCGTTCCGCGAGCTCGACGAGCGGGCTCTCGCGCAGGTCGTCGGTGCCGGGCTTGAACGAAAGCCCGAACAGCCCGATCTTCCGCTTCCCCGTGTTCGCGACGAGCTCGAACGCGCGCTGCAGGTGATCGTCGTTGGACGGCAGGACATGCGACAGGATCGGCACCGACACGTCCGCCCGGTGCGCCGCGTGCACGAGCCCGCGGAGGTCCTTGGGCAGGCACGAGCCGCCGAAGGCGAAACCGGGGCGCAGGTAGGCGGGGCTGATGTTGAGCTTGCGGTCGGCGAGGAAGACGTCCATCACCTTGTGCGAGTCGAGCCCGAGCGCGCGGCAGATCGAGCCGAGCTCGTTGGCGAAGCCGATCTTCAAGCCGTGGAAGGCGTTGTCGGCGTACTTGGTCATCTCCGCGACCGGGATCGGCACGCGGAAGACGTCACCAGGAAGGCCCTCGTACAGCGCGGCCACGGCGTCACCGCTGGCCGCGTCTAGCTCGCCGATGACGGTCTTGGGCGGGTCGAAGAAGTCGCGGACGCTGGTGCCCTCACGCAGGAACTCGGGGTTCACCGCGACGCCGAAGTCGGCGCCCGCCGTCCCGCCCGAGGCCTTCTCGAGAATGGGAACCAGCAGGTCGAGGCAGGTGCCCGGCAGCATGGTGCTGCGGAACACGACGGTGTGGCGCGTGCCCTTGAGCGCGAGCGCGTGCCCGATCTCCTCCGCGACCCGCTCCAGGTAGACCGTCGACAGGCTGCCGTTCGGCGCCGACGGCGTGCCGACGCAGACCAGCGAGATGTCGCTCGCGGCGACGGCTTCGGCGACGTCGGTGGTGGCGCGCAACGCGCCGGACGCGACGACCTCGGCGGTCAACTCGCCGATCCGCTCCTCGACCACGGGAGCCTTGCCATCGCGGACGAGGTCGATCTTCACCGGGTTGACATCGACCCCGACGACCTCATGCCCTTGGCCGGCCAGGCACGCGGCGGAAACACAACCCACGTAACCGAGCCCGAAGACGCTGATCCTCACGACATAACCTCCAGGCGCTTTCTGCTGCACCCCTTGGTCGGTGGCCACCCGCCGTTCGTTACCACCCGTCGTGAACGCACCCACACCGGAAAAACGCAACACATCCCGCGTAAGAATTGAGTGTCGATTCGCCCCGGACTTGTGGTCTGGCTCACCGTCCCCGGCCCGCCCACGCCCGCGAATGTGGAACTCGCCGACCACCCCGTCCCCCGCACTCGCCCGCGCCGTCCCTGAAGGCCACCATGACGGCGTTTTACGCCGTCATGGTGGCCTTCAGGGACCAGCGGAGGTCAGTTGTTGTTGACGAAGGTGGTGGCGAGGCCTTCGCCCTTCGAGACGGCGTTGTTGTGGTTCTCGATCGGCGAGACGACGGAGCCCTTGAAGCAGATGTAGGTGACGCCCGAGTCGACGCCGCCGTTCTTCGGGTCGGGGTTGATGCCCAGCGCCTTGGCCGTGGCGTACGAGGCCTCGCCGATGATGGCGTTCGGGCCGATGTCACCGATGACGGCGTAGAGCACCTTGTTGTTGTAGATCACCGCGCACGAGCCGCCGCCCTTGAGGTTGGCCGAGCTGTACTTCCAAATGCTGCTCGCGCTCGGCACCACGATGTACGGCAGGGTGGACGCGATCAGCGGCTTGCCGTTCGACTGCGGGAACGCGGTGTCGGCTTGGAAACAGCAGTCGGTGTTCTCGTTGCACTGCGCGGTGCGCTGGCCGTCGCAGTCGATGTCCATGTCGGCCTTCCAGAACACCGCGCCGTTGGCGTCGCAGACGGCGACGGTCTTGGCGGAGACGTCCTCGTCGGTCTTGTACTTGCCGTTGGAGACCTGCTTGCAGGAGTTCGTCTTGGCGAGCAGCTGCGCGGCCGTCGGGGCGGCCTGGATGATGGCCTGGGACGCGGGAGCGGCGGGACTCGCCGCCGCCATCGCCGAGGGGGCGAGCCCCGCGGCCAGGAACATTGTCGCGAGCAGAATCAGCTTCCGCATTCCGTGACTCCCTTAGTTAGGAAAGCTTCCTTACCGTGGCGGCGCGCACCAGGATGCGCCTCGGAAGCCCCCGGCTCAAGAGACCATCGGGGGTTGATTTCCCACTGTTCGGGCGAGGTTGACGCGAAGAGCCGTCAGATTCCGGCGAAGCCGACAAATCTGGCGGCGGCCCGTCCCACTCGCCGGTACAACCCGGCCGTGATGGAGAGCGTGTCGTCGATCCAGCACTGATCGAGATCGTGCGGCAGCTCGATCCGCGCCTGGAGCCAACGCTCCTCATGCGCGACGCCGCCGTCGCTCGTATAGACGCGAGTCGCCCCGGCGCGCTTCAGCCTGTCGAGCACGCGGCGGTCGTACGCGCCGAACGGCAGCGAGAAGCGCTCGACCAGTTCCCCGCAGAGCTCGCCGAGCACCTGCGGCGCGACTTCGAGCTCCTGGTGCGCGTGCCTGCCGTCGAGACGCCGCCAGTCGCGCTGATCCCAGCCATGCGAGCCGATCGTCATCCCGGCGCGCGCGAGCTCACGCAGGCCGTCGGAGTCGACACTGCCCCGCTGCCCGATCCGGCCGGCGAGCGGGAAGAACTCGGCGATCAGCTCGCGCTCCACGAGCCGCGGCAGCGCGATCTCGACATCCGAGGCGTTGCCGTCGTCGAACGTCAGGTGGACGTCGTCGCGCTCGGTGACGATGTCGAGCACCTGCTCGAACTGCTCGACGCTCACCCAGCGTTCTTCCTCACCAGGATCGAGCGCCCGCGCCGGGCGGCCGATCCCGTGTACGGCGAGGTTGATCAGGGATGCCGACAAAGTGCGTCTCCTCGGGAAGCTGGTCAGAGCGTTTCCCGATTAATCGCGTTGGCAATTGGAGTAGTTACACTTTCTACAGAAAACTACTTACGAATCTCCAAAGTGCAGCACTTCGGACCGCCCCCGGCCTTGCGAAGTTCCGAAATGTCGACAAATACCGGCTCGTACCCACGGGCCGCCAGCCGGTCCGCCAGCTCGGTCGCTTCGACCGGCAGCACCACGTTGCGGCCGTCGGAAACGCCATTGAGGCCGAAGCACTCCGCGTCCGCCGTGGTCGCGAGCACCGCGTCCGGGAACAGCCGCTTGAGCACGCGCTGTGACCCGGGCGAGAACGCCTCCGGGTAGTAGACGATCTGGCCGGGCGTGCTGTCGGTCGCCTCGGCGAGCACGAACAGCGCGGTGTCGAGGTGGTAGTAGCGCGGGTCGATCAGCTTCAGTGAGACGACCGGCACCCCGAGCGACTCCTGCGCCTCGGCGTGCGCGGCCGGGTCGGTGCGGAAGCCGGTGCCGGCGAGCAGCAGCCGTCCGGTCCAGGCGAAGTCGCCCTCGGCCTCGTTGATCTTCTCCGGCATCGTGATGTCGCGGTAGCCGTGCTCGACGAACCAGCGGCGAAAGTGCTCGGCCTCGGCGGTGCGCTGCGGCGCGCGGAAGCGCGAACCCAGCACCCGGCCGTCGATCACCGTGCCGGAGTTGGCGGCGAACACCATGTCCGGCAGGCCCGGCTGGGCGTCGATCTCCTCGACGGTGTGGCCGAGGCGGCGGTAGGTGTCGCGCAGCTCGGTCCACTGCGCCATCGCGAGCTCGACGCTGACCGGCTTGGTGGGGTCCATCCAGGGGTTGATCACGTACTCGACCGCGAAGAACCGCGGCGGGCACATCAGGTATCGGCGGGTCGTGGGCACACGGCTGATGTCCTGCGGCACTGAAACCTGCATATCTGCAGGGTAGAGGCCGCCAAATCCGCAATCAATCGCTGTTCGCTGCGCGTATACCTGCTAAACATTGCGTGTGAACACCATCGACCAGCGAATCATTTCGTGTCTCGTCGCGAACGCGCGCTCCAGCTACGCCGATATCGGCAAGATCGTCGGTTTGTCCGCCCCGGCGGTCAAACGCCGCGTCGACCGGCTGCTCGAAACCGGCGTCCTGCGCGGCTTCACGGCGGTCGTCGACCCGGAGGCGCTGGGCTGGGGCACGGAGGCCTTCGTCGAGGTCCACTGCCAGGGCAACATCACCCCCGCCCGCATCCGCGCCCGCCTGGAACCCCTGACCGAGGTCGTCGCGGCGTACACCGTCTCCGGCGCCGCCGACGCGATCGTCCACCTGCGCGCTTCGGACATCCACCACCTCGAGACGGCGCTGGAGCGGCTCCGCGGGCTGGAGATTGTGGACCGGACCGTTTCAACCGTCGTCCTGTCACGCTTACTGGAGCGCCCTCCCGCCCCTGAAGTGTCATGAAAGGGTCTTTCAGGACAGAAATTGCCCTGAAAGACCCTTTCATGACACTCCCGAACCCGGGGCACCCTCGACCCATGACCGACCAGATCCGCACCGACCACCGCGACGGCGTCGCGATCCTCACGATCGATGCGCCCGCCAGCCGCAACGCGCTCACGCTCGCGCTGTCCGCCCAGCTCAGCGAGGCCGTGACGAACACCGAGCGTGACGAGAGCGTGCACGCGGTGATCGTCACCGGCGCGCTCGCCGGTCTCCAGTCCCGCATCAGCAGGCCTCGATCGTGACCTGGGACACTTCCGCAAGCGATGGAGACGTGGCTCACAACAGGTCCATCCGGTTAACCGTTACCATGAGTAACACATAAATCGGGTACAGCTCAGCGGTGAGCGGAAACGGCAAGCCCGGAGTAGGTCAGGGGCCACACCTAGCACTATTAGGAGTGCGACACGGGCTAACCTCGTGGAGTACGTGGTGATCTAGCCGACATCGCTGAGCGAAAGTCAGGACCCCGGGGCAGACCGGGGACCGAGCAGCAAGTCGGGAGAGAGGGATTCCCTGACCCATGAGCACGAGTGCGAACGGCAACGGCTCCTTGTCCGCCATCAGGACGACCGCGATCAGCAAACTCGACCGGGTCGTCATCCGGTTCGCGGGCGACTCCGGCGACGGGATGCAACTGACAGGTGACCGGTTCACGTCCGAGGCCGCGGCCTTCGGCAACGACCTGTCGACCATGCCCAACTTCCCCGCGGAGATCCGAGCACCACAGGGCACCATCCCCGGGGTCTCCTCGTTCCAGGTGCATTTCGCGGACTACGACATCCTCACCCCTGGCGACCGGCCGGACGTGCTGGTCGCGATGAACCCGGCCGCGCTGAAGGCGAACCTCGCCGACGTCCCGAAGGGTGGGACGGTCATCCTCAACACCGACGACTTCACCAAGCGCAATCTGGTGAAGGTCGGCTACGAGAACGACCCGCTCGACGACGAGACGCTGGCCTCGTTCACCGTGCACCGCGTCGCGATGGGCACGCTGACCCAGGGCGCGCTCGCGGACACCGGCCTCGGCAAGAAGGACGCCGAGCGCTGCAAGAACATGTTCGCGCTCGGCCTGCTGTCCTGGATGTACCACCGGCCCACCGAGGGCACCGAGCGGTTCCTGCGCGAGAAGTTCGCCAAGAAGGCCGACATCGCCGAGGCGAACATCCTCGCCTTCCGCGCGGGCTGGAACTACGGCGAGACGACCGAGTCGTTCGCTACCACGTTCCAGGTCGCGCCGGCCAAGCTGAACCAGGGCACCTACCGGCAGATCACCGGCAACACCGCGCTCGCCTACGGCCTCGTCGCCGCGGGGCAGCAGTCCGGGCTGCAGATCCTGCTGGGGACGTACCCGATCACGCCCGCCTCGGACGTGCTGCACGAGCTGTCGAAGCACAAGCAGTTCGGCATCCTGACCTTCCAGGCCGAGGACGAGATCGCGGGCATCGGGGCGGCGCTGGGCGCGTCGTACGGCGGCGCGCTGGGCGTCACCTCGACGTCCGGGCCCGGCGTGGCGCTGAAGTCGGAGACCATCGGGCTGGGCGTGATGACCGAGCTGCCGCTGGTCATCATCGACGTCCAGCGCGGCGGCCCGTCGACCGGCCTGCCGACCAAGACCGAGCAGGCCGACCTGCTGCAGGCGATGTTCGGCCGCAACGGCGAATCCCCCGTCCCGATCGTGGCCCCGCTGTCCCCGGCGGACTGCTTCGACGCGGCGATCGAGGCCACCCGCATCGCGCTGAAGTACCGGACGCCGGTGATCCTGCTGTCCGACGGCGCGATCGCCAACGGCAGCGAGCCGTGGCTGGTCCCGGACGTCGAGGACCTGCCCGACCTGCGCGTCGAGTTCGCGAGCGAGCCCAACGCCGAAGACGGCTCGGGCGAGTTCTGGCCCTACGTGCGTGATCCCGAGACCCTGGCCCGCGCCTGGGCCGTGCCGGGCACCCCCGGCCTGCAGCACCGCATCGGCGGGCTGGAGAAGGCCGACAAGACCGGGCACATCTCGTACGAGCCCGAGAACCACGAGAAGATGGTTCGCCTGAGGCAGGCCAAGATCGACGGCGTCGACGTGCCGGACCTCGTGGTCGACGACCCGAGCGGCGGCCAGGCCCGCGTGCTCGCGCTCGGCTGGGGTTCGTCCTACGGCCCGATCGGTGCCGCGTGCCGCCGGGTCCGCAAGGAGGGCATGGCGATCGCGCAGGCCCACCTGCGTCACCTCAACCCGTTCCCTGGCAACCTCGGGGACGTGCTGCGGTCCTACGACACCGTGGTCGTGCCGGAGATGAATCTCGGGCAGCTCTCGCTGCTCCTTCGAGGCAAGTTCCTCGTCGACGTGCACAGCTACACGAAGGTCGCGGGCATGGCGTTCAAGGCCGAAGAGCTGCAAGGCGTGTTCACGGACATCATCACCAAAGCCAGTACGGAGGCGGCGAAGTGACCGCGATCGACATCGGGCTGCCCACTCTCGGCGGCCTGGACCTCGTCCCCACCACCGACGAGCCGCAGAAGGCCAAGGACTACAAGTCCGACCAGGAAGTGCGCTGGTGCCCCGGCTGCGGTGACTACGTCGTGCTCAACGCCGTGCAGTCGTTCCTGCCGACACTGGGCCTCAAGCGCGAGAACATCGTGTTCGTGTCCGGGATCGGCTGCTCCTCGCGGTTCCCGTACTACCTCAACACCTACGGCATGCACTCGATCCACGGCCGCGCGCCGTCGATCGCGACCGGGCTCGCCGTGTCCCGGCCGGACCTTTCGGTGTGGGTCGTCACCGGCGACGGCGACGCGCTGTCCATCGGCGGCAACCACCTGATCCACGCGCTGCGCCGCAACGTGAACCTCAAGATCCTGCTGTTCAACAACCGGGTCTACGGGCTCACCAAGGGCCAGTACTCCCCGACGTCCGGGCAGGGCATGGTCACCAAGTCCACCCCGATGGGCTCGGTCGACACCCCGTTCAACCCGCTGTCACTCGCGATCGGCGCCGAGGCGTCGTTCGTCGGCCGGGCGATGGACTCGGACAAGAAGGGCCTCACCGAGGTCCTGCAGGCCGCCGCCGAGCACCGCGGGTCCGCGCTGGTGGAGATCTACCAGAACTGCCCGATCTTCAACGACGGCGCGTTCGACGTGCTGAAGGACAGGGACGAGGCGGCCCAGCGGATCATCCCGCTCAAGGCGGGCGAACCGATCCGGTTCGGCCCCGCGGGCGAGTACGGCGTCACGCGCGGCGGCTGGGGCGGGCTCGAAACGGGCAAGGTCGTCGACATCGGCGAGGACAACCTCATCGTGCACGACCCGGCGATCGAGGACACGTCGTACGCGTTCGCCCTCTCGCGTCTCGGCGACCAGAACCTGACCCACACCCCGATGGGTGTGCTCCGCCAGGTCCAGCGCGCCACCTACGACGACGACGCCCGCGCCCAGGTCACGGCGGCGAAGGCGGCCCGCAAGGCCGACCTCCAGGGCCTCCTGCGCGGCAAGGACACCTGGACCGTCGTCTAACCGCTCTCAACGGCCCCTGAAGGCCACCATCACAGCGTTTTACGCCGTGATGGTGGCCTTCAGGGGCATTCGAAGCGGGCACTCAGCCTGCGGCCCGCTGCGCGAAGACCTCCCTGGCCGCGGCCAAGCCGTTGAGCGACGCCGGGAATCCGACGTAGAACGCCAGGTGCAGCAGCGTTTCGACCACCTCGCGCTCGCTGCCGCCGAGGTCGAGCAGCGCATGGATGTGCGCCTTGAGCTGCGGCAGGGCCGTGCCGAGCGCGGTGCAAGCCGCGATCGT
This sequence comes from Amycolatopsis sp. H20-H5, assembly GCF_035828755.1. Lineage (NCBI taxonomy): Bacteria > Bacillati > Actinomycetota > Actinomycetes > Pseudonocardiales > Pseudonocardiaceae > Amycolatopsis > Amycolatopsis sp. H20-H5. The sequence continues at coordinate 82,961 of NZ_JAYMZS010000020.1, forward strand.
GACGACCTCACGGTGCTTCGGGTCCAGCGGGCCGTCGGTGTCGCCGAAAGCGCACTCGACGACGTATCGGGCCACGTCCGGTGCGACTTCCTGGAGCGCCTCCACCAGCTCGCTCCCCGCGGCATCGCCGACCTGCTCAGAGCCGGAACCGGCGAACGCCTCCTTCACCGCCGTCAAAGCCTCGAGTGTGGCCGGGAAACCAGCGAGCTCGCTGACCTGGACGATCGACTCGACGACCTGCCGCCGCGTGCACCCCACGGCCAGTGCGCCCTTCGCGTGGAAGGCGAGTTGCGCGGACGCATACCCGAATGTGGTCAGGGCGGCGACCGTGACCAGCTGCCGCACCGGCAGCGAAAGGCCCGGCCGGTGGTAGACGGTCCCGTAGATGAACCCGACGCACTGCTCGCCGAATTCTGCCTCCCCGAGGCTCTCGAACAGGTCGAGCACCGCGGGCCGCTCCTGCCCGCCCAAGCGCTGGATCAGCTTCAACCCCTGTTCGAAAGACTGCTCTGCCGATTCCATGGTCTTCCCCCTTTTTCCTTGCTACATCAGGTATTCAGCCGCGCCGCGCGAGACTCGAGGTACCGGCGCTCGGGAATACTCAGCGTCCGCCGGGCGGCGAGCCGGTAGCTGGTGCGGGCCGCCTCAGCGCAGATCCGTCAGCTCATGGTGGAGCACGAAGCGGCGATGCGCGCCGAGTGGCTCGTCAACCGCTTCGCCCCGGGAGCGGAAACGTTCGACCTCGCGCCGCCGCTGACCTCACGCCCTAAAAGCCTTCAGGGGCAATGAACTCAGGTGAGCGGGCGGAAGCCGACGCGCTCGGCGTCGGTGGCGTTGCGGAACCAGACCTCGGCCACCATCCGCGGGAACTGGGGCGACTCGTCGGTGCAGTACCGCAACGCCGTCACGCTCGCCTTGACCGTGAACTCGTCGGCCGGGCGGCCGCCACCGGGACGCGGCATCGCCGAACCGGGCCCGAACGGCCCCGGCGGCACCGAGTCCGAGTTCGCGTGGCGGGCGGGCGGCGGCTCCGGAGCGGGGGGCAGCTGGGCGGCCGACTGGCTCGGCTGCACGGACGGCTCGAACAGCGAACCGCTGTGCCCGCCCGTCAGCTCGGGGCTGGGCTCGCGACGCTCGACGGCCCGCATCGACGGCTGGATCGGGCGCGGCTGCTCGAAACCACCCCGCGGCGATTCGCGCGGCTGCCGCTTCGGAAGCAGCTGGGTCGACTCCGCGGCCGACTCGGGCACGACTTCCTCATGCGTGTCCCCGCCGAAGGCGTACGCGGGCTCGTCCTCGGGCTCCGGCGCGACGTGCTCGACCTGCTCGGCGGCCACGTTCTCGCCGGGAGGTTCCTCGAATGGCGAACGTTCCGGCGACGGCTCGTGGTCGAACCAGTCCGGCGCCGGGACGTGCTCGTGCCGCGGCGGCGGCTGGAACATCGAGACCGACTCCGGGTCCGGCAGCTCGGGCTGGGCCTCGGCACCGGGGTCGAGCCGGGCCTCCAGGCTCGACCGGTACGGCGGCTCCGGCTGGTACGCGGGCTCGTCCTCGGCGAACTGGTGCTCAAGCTCGGCGAACTCGACGTCGGACTGCGAAGACTGTGCGGACTCCGCGGGTTCCGGGTCGACGTACTCGACCTCGGCCTCACCCGAAACCGGGCTGAGGTACTGGGTCGCGGCGGCGTGGTACGGGTCTTCGGTGACCGCCTCGGACTCCGGCGCCGTCCGGTAGTCAGCCGCGGGCTCGAAGATCCGAGTCTGCTCGGCCTCGTGGGGCTCGTCGGCGGTGTCCGCCTCGGCCCAGGCCTGCTCGCGGGCCTGGTCGATGACCGTCTCCGGATAGTCCGGATCCGTGGCCTCGCCGGAGCCCGTTTCGAAGTAAACGGGCTTTTCGACCACGGTTTCCGGGTAGTCGACGACCGGCTTGTGCTCCGCCACCGTGGCCGGGTACGACGCCGCCGGGCTGAAGTCCGGCTCGTCGTCCTCGGGTGCCTGCTGTGCCTGCTGCGCCGGGAACGGAGTGCCACCGGCGAGCGCGCTCACGTTGGCCGGGACCCGTGCCGTTTCGGCGTGCGCCGCGTTGAGCTGGCCCTCCAGCTCGCGGATCCGCTTGCGGGCGGGACGCACCAGCACGAGCCAGGTGAGCAACGCGCCGACGACGAACGCCAGCAGGCTCCACAGCCAAACCTGTCCGAAAATGGACATATCCTCTGCCCCTTTAATGCGTTCGCGCGACCAGGTAGTCGGCGACCGACTCACAGGCGTCCCGCGCGGGCGACGCGGGCAGCGCAGCGAGCTCGGCACGCGCTCGCTGAGCGTAGTCGGAAAGAGTTTCCCTTGCCCGTTCGAGTCCGGCAGAGGCGCGCAGGAGCTCCAACGCCTCCTTGACCAGGGTGTCTTCGGCGATCGGGCCGGACAGCAGCTCGACGAGCCGCGGTTCGGCGTCCGCGTCCGCCAGCGCGTAGAGCATCGGCAGGGTGCGCACGCCTTCACGCAGGTCGGTGCCCTGCGCCTTGCCCAGCTCGTCCGACGCCGACGCGATGTCGATGATGTCGTCGGAGATCTGGAAGGCGGTGCCGATGAGCTCGCCGAAGCGGCGCAGCGCGGCGATGTACTCGTCGGAGGCGCCCGACATCATCCCGCCGAAGCGGCCGGAGGTGGCGATCAGCGACCCGGTCTTCTGCGCGATCACGGTCAGGTAGTGGTCGACGGCGTCGTCCCCGTCGGCCGGGCCGACGGTCTCGCGCATCTGGCCGGTGACCAGCTCGCCGAAGGTCTCGGCGATGATCCGCGCCGCGTCGGTGCCGAGGTCGGCGACCAGCCGCGAAGCGTGGGCGAACAGGAAGTCGCCGGTGAGGATGGCGATGGTGTTGTCCCAGCGGGCGTTGACGCTCTCGGCGCCGCGCCGCATGGTCGCCTCGTCCATCACGTCGTCGTGGTACAGCGTCGCCAGGTGCACCAGCTCCACGGCCGCGGCCGCGATGACGACGTGGTTGTCCTGCTTCGGCCCGAACTGCGCGGACAGCAGGGTGAACAGCGGACGGAAGCGTTTGCCCCCGGCCTCGACCAGGTGCGAAGCGGCGTCCTGCACGGCGCGGACGTCGCTGCGGACGACCTCCCGCAGCAGGTTCTCGACGTCGCTCAGGCCGGCGGCCAGGGTGCGTACCAGCTGATCGTCGGTGATCTGAAGGCCGACGGCCGCGCGGAGGTCCTCGATGGCGCCGACCTCCGCCGGGGGCACAGGCCCCTGCCCGGGGGCTGGTGAAGACACAGACACGTCGGCTCCGCTCTCTCGTACGCCGGTCGGGGTGACTCCAGGGTAATGGCTACCCCGCTGAGCCCGTTGACCTGCTGTCCTGCGGAAACGGTGACGAACATGACATCGGTCCCCGAACGTGTCCAGCGGCCCGGGTAACGTTCGCCCCGCGAAAGACGTCCACACGATCCCGGAGCAGGCGATGACACGGCGGATCGACGAGCTGGTGGAGCGGGGCGCGGGTCTCAAGGGCGAGCTCGTGGAGTTCGCCCAAGGCCCTCGCTTCGCCAAACAGCTGAATGCCCGGCTGGCGGACGCGGGCGGCGAGGACGGCTACTTCGACGACTCCGGCCTAGTGCACGTGATCGATCACTTCGCCCTGCAGTATCCGCTGCCCGGCGGCCAGACCGTCGTGGAGCAGTTCGCCACGCGGCGACGACCGGCGCTGTCCGCCGAAGAACGCGAGATGGTGCTCGGCTGGCGCGACGTCGTCGAGGGTGTCTTCGAGGTTCAAGCAATCGACGAGGACGCTATCGTCCTCCACAATCTCGTTGACGACCTCGTCTACCGGACCTACTCCAACGTGGGTCCCAGTGTCTTCGCGCAGGTCCGCGAGGGCATGTTCGCCATCTGCCGCATCGTGCCGGTCCACCCGGCGACCGAGGCGTGGATGATCTCCGGGTATCTGTCCGTGTTCCCCAAGTCCCAGCGACGCCAGCTAGCCAAGGCCGCCCTGGAAATGGTGACGGCCAACCCCCGCCTTCTCTGGCGCAACCCGGACAAGCTGCGACGCGCCTGGGCACAACAGGCCGAGGATCGCGCCGGGTTCATCGCCACGTTCGGCGCCGACCTGGTGATCCTGTCCCCGGCCGAGGCACAGAAGCAGCTACAGGAGCACTACCGCCGACGGCGGGCAGCAGCCGCGTCGAGCCAGGCTTCCGATCTCGGCGGCGAGGAGCTCGGCCTCCTTTCCGACGACTTTCTGGACTCGGAGAGCCTCGGACTGATCTACGACGAGGTCGAGGGCCTCACCATCTACGCGGAGTTCGGCAGGCTGGACGCGCTGTTCGCCGATCCGGCCCTGGTCCGCGATCGCACGTACGTCGCGCAGCTGCGCGAATACCTGGAAGACGACTCGGTGTCACCCGTGGCGATCCGTCGCCTGGTGGAGCGCCACCCCGAGGGCGTGGACGCGATCTTCGGCACCGTCCTGCGCAAAACTGGCTTCTCGTGGCCGCGTGACGGCGAAAAACTGTTGCGCCGCAAGAAAACCGGACTACTTCGACCGCGAGCCGACGCCCGGCATTTCAGTCCTCGGCAAAAGGCTGGTCGAGCTGCTGGGCTCCGGCAAGTAGCGCGTCGGCGGCCTCCGCCACGAAGTTCCGCAAGCCACGTTCGGTGAAGATCAGCGTCAGCGACGCCGTGCGAGTGCCTGCCTCGAACTGCACTTCGCCGTCGCTGACCTGGTAGGACAGGGCACAATCGCCGTCGATCCTTGCCCAGGAATCCAGTGCGATCCCCTGCTGTGTGAACATGACGGCCTCCCGTTGTATTACTGTGTGCACACGTTTCGACACCCTGTGCTTGCCTCAGCATAGCTGTCATGCGACACTGACACATGACATCAACTGGGTGAACCTGTGGAGGCTCGACGTGAACCAGCCGCGAAGGCCGATCGGGCGGCGCCAGCTCGGGACCGAGCTCCGGCGGCTGCGGATCGAGGCCGGCAAGAACCAGCGCGAGGTGGCCGAGGTCCTCGAATGCGACACCAGCCAGATCAGCAAGGTGGAGAAGGGCGAGCGAGCGCTCAAGGTCCTGGAACTCACCGCCCTGCTGAACTTCCTGGGCGTCGACGCGGCGAAACGCGACGAAATCCTTTCACTGGGCCAGGAAGCGCGGAAGCGCCAGCCCCGCCACGTCTACTCCGACGCACTGCCCGGCGCCTTCCGCCGCCTGGGCGACCTCGAAGAGGACGCCGCGGAGATCTTCGACTCCAGCGGCGAGCTCATCCCCGGTCTGCTGCAAACCCCTGACTACGTAAGAGCGCTGGTGCGCAACGCGATCTCCAGCAAGCAGTCGTCGGCGGAGGACGAGATCGAAGCGCGGGTCGCGTTCCGGCTGGACCGGCAGAAACTCCTCGATCGCGACGACCCGCCACGGATGTGGTTCATCATCGGCGAGCCCGCACTACGCCGACCCATCGGCGGCGACGAGGTGATGGCCGGGCAGCTGCGACGTCTGCTGGCCATCATGGACGACCAGCCATGGATCACCATCCAGGTCATCCCGATCATGATCGGCGCCCACCCGCTGCTGAGCGGTTCGCTTACGGCGTTCCGGTTCACTGGCGGGGCCGCCGACATCGTCCACCAGACCACAGTGTTCGGCAGCGGGGTCTACACCGACGATGAGAACGACACCCGGGATTGCTTCCGCGCGTACGATAAGTTGAGGGCCAGCGCCCTCGGCCCGCAGCCGTCGCGCGAGTTCATCGCCGAATGCGTAAGGGAGTTCGACCAATGACCTCGACCCGTCACCCCCACGAGTGGTTCAAGAGCAGCTACAGCAACGGCGGGAACAACAACTGCGTCGAAGCACGCGTCGAACCCGGCACGATGCACGTCCGCGACAGCAAAGCCCCCCACTCCGGCGACGTCAGCTTCGCCCGCCAGCCCTGGGAAGCCTTCCTCGCGTCACTTCGCTGAGCCCGAGCGGCGCTTGATCTTGATGTCGTCCATGCAGGTCACCTTGGAGACGAGGTCGCGGTACGGGTAGCCGTGGGCCTCCAGCAGCCCGGCCGCCTTGAACTCGGCCTCGTCGACGGCGTCGCGCTCCTCCTCGGCCCGCACGGTGCAGCGGAACCCGAAGCTGCCGAGGTGCGGGCTGTAGGCGAGCGAACCTTCTTCGGTGAACCTCAGTTGCGCGAGCCCCTGCGGCTCGGCGTCGGCGAGCAGCCGGGCGCGGGTTGCGTCGTCGGGGTGATCGAACTTGCCGTTGACGAGGACGCGGTAGGTGGCCATGCGCCCAAGATACAGATCTGTATCTGAATACTCGCCTGAATATCCAGGACCGGCCACCCGATCGGGGCGTCCCTGATCCACGAACGAGTGACACCCCTCCGGAACGAGGAACGGGCTGATCGGACGCGCGGATAGTCCTGGAGGAAGAACTGCCACTCCGGCCAGCTCTCCGGCACTTCAGGAGGTAGCGACATGCGCAGCACCACGGCAAGGCGCGCCGGTCTCGGTGGCGTGGTCCTCATGCTCGGGCTCGGCCTCACCGCACCGCCCGCGCAGGCGGAGACCGCCGCGGGCGTCGCGTCGCTGGGTTCGGCGAACTTCACCAGGACCGGCCAGAACACGACCTCGATCGAGACCCAGGGCGGCTGCTCGCTCAGCGGGCCCGCCAGCTCCAGCGCGGACCCGGTGACCGGGAACGGGATCACGTTCGGCGGGGGCACGTCGACCTGCACCACCACGGTGGTGGACGCGGCGAACCACGTGACCACGACCAAGTCCGAGGCGACGGGCAAGGACTTCGACCTGTCCGCGCTCGTCGGCCGCGGCGGCAAGCGCATCCGGCTGAAGTCGTACACGGTCAGCTGTGCGGCGACCCAGACCCAGACGAGCGCGAGCTGGACGTTCGGCGGCATGAGCGGGCTGACCGCCCCGCCGTCGCCGACCCCGGCGAACTACGTCCAGCCGATCACCCGGCCGGACGGGACCGTGGTGGCGAACGCGATGTTCAACGAGCAGATCATCCCCGGCGACGGCAGCGTCGCGCTGAACCTGCTGCACCTCAGGTTCCTCCCGCCCTCGGGCATGACCGGCGACGTCGTCATCGGCGCCACGGCCTGCTCCCCCACTCCGTAGTTGCCCCTGAAGGCCACCATCACGGCGTAAAACGCCGTGATGGTGGCCTTCAGGGACCTTCAAGCGCGGGCCTTGGCGATGTCCGGGCCACGGTAGAAGTCCTCGGGGATGGTGGCCAGGCGGGAGTCGTGCAGCCGGGGGCTCAGGCCGTAGTAGTGCTGGAAGCTCATGATCAGCGGACGCCAGCGATCGGGGTCGATCCGGTCCGGCGAACCGGGCACGCGGATGGTGTCGTGCACGTGGACGCGCTGGACGCGGACCTCGATCGTGACGATGCCGCCGCGCTGCTCGGGATCGTCCTCGGCGATGCCGTGGACGGCTTCGACGACGGCCTCCATGGCGACCGGACATTCCGCGACACGCGGTGGTGACACGGTTTCCGACGCCACGGGCGTGAGCCCTGCCCGGCCGAACTTGTCCGGCTCGTGGCGATAACCCCGCTTCCACTTGCCCGGCGGGACGGGGTCGGAGCCGGTCGTCAGCGCGAGCTTGTCCACATGGGACACTAGCGCGTCCGACGGCAGGTTCAGCACACATTCCCTGGTGCGCAAGAGGTTGTGGGCCGTCTGCGCTCGCGCACCGAGGCCCAGCACGCCACGCCAGCCCAGCCAGAACGCCGACGACATCGGCGCGAGGTTGACGGAACCGTCGGGGTTGACGGTGCTGATCAGCACCACGGGCGTCCCGAAGTACAGGATTCCCGGCTCGATGGCCACGTGCGGATCCAGCGTCGCGAGGTCGTTCTGTTCGTTGCTCACCAAGAAAGTCTCGCGATCAAGCCCGGACGTCGCTGGCGAGAATCAGCCATCGCGCTCAGCCCGCCGTGCCCTCCCCGGTCAGCGTGACGAACGATACCGAGCCCGCGACGTTCTGGTGCACGGTCGGCTGACCGAGCTCGTCACCGTGACCTTGCAGGACGCGCTGCTGTCGACGGGAACCTTCCCGCAGGCCACGTTGTCCGGAATCCTGATGTCCGGCACGGCGGCGTCGGCGGGTGGTTCATCGGCTTCGGGCACGACGGGAAAGGTGGTGGTGCGATCGCCGGACACCGAGGCGCCCCGCACCAGATCGAGCAGGGTCACCCCGGAGACCGTCAGCGCCAGCGCACCGGCCGCGAGCAGCACGATCGCGATCGCCTTCACCCCCCGCGCGGACCCGTCCGTGGCGGCCAGCCCGCCCGCGGTCAGCGTCGCCATCACCAGGATGGTCACGCGAGTGGCGTTCGAGCCCGCCCCGATCGCACCGGGCACCAGCGCGCCCAGCAGCGACCCGGCGACGGTCACCAGGAACCCGGTCCACGAGAATCTCTTCGCTTCCCGCAACCGGCTGTGGACGGACGGCCTGCGGGCGGTGTGTGCCATGCCCATGCCAGTAAGTGCGACGACCGGCCGCGAAAAATACGGCACTCGCCCATCTGGCCGAACCGACCTCTACGATCAGCCGATGCATTCAGCGGAACAGATCGCGCAGGTGACCAAGCTCCGGCAGCTGGGCCGCAGCCCCAAGGAAATAGCCAGGGAACTGGGCATCAAGCCCGCCGAGGCAGCCCGCCTGGTCCGTGCGGCGGCCGCGTCCCAAGCCCCGGCGGAAGCCCAGCTGGCCGGCTGCTGGATCAGTCCTGGCTGGAGCACCGGCCTGACCGTGGACACCCAGTCCGGACTGCCCACGGACTCCAGCGAGAACACGACCGCCGACGGCATGGTCATGGTCCTGGTGGCCCGGCACCACCGCTACGACAAGATCCTGGTCTGCGGCTACCTGGTCGACACCTACTGCCTCGGGGTGAAGAACGTCTTCGGCCCGGAGGTCATGGACGACCGCGAACTACCCAAGTTCGTCCCCCACTACTTCAAGGCATACGACGCCGCACCCCTGGAAGCACCGATCGAACTGGCCCGCGAAGTGGTCCTCGGCGCGATCGACTACGCCCGGACCCTGGGCTTCGAACCACACGAGGACTTCCCCCACGTCGAAGCCCACCTGGGCCCGTGGACCGGCCCCAGCGCCATCACCTTCGGCAAGGAGGGGAGGCCGTTCTACGTCAACGGCCCCCACGACCACTCCCTGGCGATCCTCAGCACCCTGAAGCGCACAGCCGGGGCCGGAAACTTCGACACCATCATGAACCTCTAGCCCAACTGACCCTGAAGGCCACCATGAGGGCGTTAGAGTCCCTCATGGTGGCCTTCAGGGGCAATCAAAACTACGAGGCGAAGCCGCCGCCGCCCGCCCAGTTGAGGGCGAAGGAGGGGACGAGGCCCAGCACCAGGGTCACGATCACGCCCAGGGTGATGGCGGTGGTCGTGAAGGCGCCGGGGACGGTGACGGTCGGGCCGTCCGCGGCGGGCTCGGAGAAGTACATCAGCACGATCACCCGCAGGTAGAAGAACGCCGCGACCGCGCTGAACACCAGCGCCACGACGACCAGCGGGGCCATGCCGTCGGACAGCGCCGCCGAGAACACCACGAACTTGCCGACGAACCCGCTCGTCAACGGGATGCCTGCCAGCGCCAGCAACAGGAACGTGAACACGCCTGCCACCACCGGTGAACGTTTCGCCAGCCCCGCCCACGAAGACAGGTGCGAAGCCTCGCCGTTGCCGTCGCGCACCAGGCTCACCACGCCGAACGCCGCGAGCGTCGTGAAACCGTACGCCAGCAGGTAGAACAGCGTGCTCGAAAGCCCCTGCGAGGTCATCGCGATCGCACCGACGAGCAGGAACCCGGCGTGCGCGATCGACGAGTAGGCGATCATCCGCTTCACGTCGGTCTGCGTGAGGCCGAGGATCGCGCCGATCACCATCGAGATGATCGCGACGCCCCAGAGCACGCCGCGCCATTCCCAGCTGGTCGAGGAGAACGCCACCGACAGCACCCGCAGGATCCCGCCGAACGCGGCGACCTTGGTACAGGCGGCCATGAACGCGGTGACCGGCGTCGGCGAGCCCTGGTAGACGTCCGGGGTCCAGGTGTGGAACGGACCGACGGAACCCTTGAACAGCAGGCCGACCACGAGCAGGCCGAGCCCGGCGAACAGGAGCGTGTCGGACCGGTCGGAACCGGCGGCCGCGTTCGCGATGTCCGCCAGCTTCACGGAATTCGCGTACCCGTAGAGCAGCGCGAGTCCATAAAGGAAGAACGCCGAAGAGAAAGCGCCCAGCAGGAAGTACTTGACCGCCGACTCCTGCGAGAGCAGACGACGACGGCGGGCCAGCCCGCACATCAGGTACAGCGGCAGGCTCAGCACCTCGAGCGCGATGAACATGGTCAGCAGGTCATTGGCCGCGCAGAAAGCCATCATGCCGCCGAGCGCGAACAGCGTCAGCGGGAAGACCTCGGTCTGCATGCCGGTCGACTGGACCTGCGCCCGATCCTGCAACGTACCCGGCCGGATCCCGGCCTGTGCCACGAAAGCACCGCCCGGCTCCACCGAACGGTCCGCGATCAGCAGCACCGCGCCGAGCGCGAGCAGCAGCAGCGTTCCCCACAGGAACAGCGACGGCCGGTCCACCGAGATGGCCTTGGCGAACGTCGTCGTGCCCGCGCTGCTCGTGGAATCGGCGCTGGCGTAGATCACCAGCGCGACACCGGCCGCCGCGATCCCGGCCAGCGTCAGCACCACCTGCATGGACCAGCGCAGCTGCTTCGGAAGGAAGGCCTCGAACAGCACGCTCACGCACGCGACACCGAAGACGATCAGCATCGGCGCGACGGCCGCGTAGTTGATCGACGGCGTCGCGATCGGCTGCGGCTGTTGTGCCAGGAGTGTTACGAGCACGGTTTACTTGCCTCCCTGCACGGCAGACAACGTCTGCTGCACCGACGGGGTAACGGTGTCGAGCACCGGCTTCGGGTAGAACCCGAGCCCGATGATCAGCACGACCATGGGAGCGAGGATCGCGATCTCCCTGACGCCCAGGTCCTTGATGGCCTTGAGGGCCTTGGAATCGACCACGGTCGCCGTACCTACAGCGCTGGCCGACCCCGCACTGGTCGGGGTGGGAGACCCCGTCGGGGCCGGTAAGAACAGCGCGTCCCCGCGCACCGGGCCCTGCATGACGCGCTGGTACAGCCAAAGCACGTACGCCGCGGCGAGGACCATGCCCAGCGTCGCGAGGATCGTGTACACCGGGTGGTCCACAAAGGACCCCAGCAGCACCAGGAACTCACTGATGAACGAGTTCGTGCCCGGCAGGGACAAAGTGGACAGACCGGCGATCAGCAGCATTCCGCCGAGCAGCGGGGTCACCTTCGCCATGCCGCCGTAGTCGGAGATCCGGGTCGAGCCGCCGCGCATGATGACCAGGCCGACGACCACGATCAGCATGCCGGTCGCGAGGCTGTGGTTGAGCATGTACGACACCGAGCCGACCATGGCCTGCTCGTTGAAGGTGAAGATGCCCAGCGCGATGAACCCGAAGTGGGCGATCGACACGTACGCGATGAAGCGCTTCATGTCGGTCTGACCCGCCGCGAGTATCGAGCCGTACAGGATGCCGACCACCGAGAGCACCAAAACCAGTGGTGCCAACGCCTTGCTGGCCTCGGGGAACATCGGCAGGCAGTAGCGCAGGAAGCCGAACGTGCCGACCTTGTCCAGCACGCCGACGAGCAGCACGGCGACGCCGATGGGCGCCTGCCCCGCCGCGTCCGGCAGCCAGGTGTGGAACGGCACCAGCGGCGCCTTGATCGCGAACGCCAGGAAGAAACCGAGGAACAGCCAGATCTGCGTGCCCTTCGGCGCGTCCCGCACGACCGTGACCAGCGTGGCCCAGTCGAAGGTGCCCTTGCCGTACTTGTCGACCGAGAGCGCGTACGCCCCGATCGCCGAGGCCAGCATGATCAGCCCGCCGAGGAACGAGTACAGGAAGAACTTGACCGCCGCGTACTGCCGGTTCGGGCCGCCATAACCGCCGATGAGGAAGTACATCGGGATCAGCATGATCTCGAACAGCACGTAGAACAGGAAGACGTCGGTGGCGGCGAAAACGCCTATGGTGAGCGCCTCCTGCAGCATGATCAGCGACAGGAACCCGCCCGCGCTGCGCCCCGCCGGGAGCTTGTCGGTCAGGCCGAGCGCGCCGACCACGATCGGCACCAGCAGCGCGATGACCGCGATCATCACCAGCGAGATGCCGTCCGTGCCGAACGAGATGTGGATACCGAAGCTGGGGATCCAGTCCATTGTGGTCGCTTGCTGGATCCGCGCACCGGACGGCGAGTAGCTCGCCCAGAACGGGATGACCAGCAGGAGCTCGACCACGGTGACGGCCAGCGCGGTCGCCACGGCGAGCTTGTCGTTGGACTTCATCCCCGCGACGACGGCGGCGCCGACGAGCGGCAGCAGGATGAGGGCTAGTAACCAAGTCATATCAGGAGAACCTCACCAGCAGGAGAGCCACCACGAGCAGGAATGTGCCGCCGAGCATCGACAGCGCGTACGACCGGACGAACCCGGTCTGCAGCCGCCGCAGCCGCCCGGAACCGCCGCCGAGCAGCGCGGCCAGGCCGTTCACCGCGCCGTCCACGCCACGGTTGTCGACGTAGACCAGCGCACGGGACAGCCAGGTGCCCGGACGGGCGACCAGCGTCTCGTTGAGCGTGTTGCCGTAGAGGTCGTTGCGCGCGGCCCGCACGAAGATCGAGACCCGCTCGGGGCGCTCGACCGGGACACCGCGGCGGACGAACGCCCAGGCGGCGACGACACCGAGCGCGATGAGCACCAGCGTGAACGTCGTGATCAGCCCCGCCGAAAGCGGGCCGTGCTCGGACTTTTCGAGCGCACCGACACTCGGCGCGAGCCAGGTGGTGAACCGGTCGCCGATCTTGAAGAACGCGCCGGCGCCGACCGAGCCGACCGCCAGGATGGCCATCGGGATCCACATGACCGGCTTCGACTCGTGCGGGTGGAAGTCGCGGCCGTCACTGCTCTTGATGTCCTTCCAGCGTTCCTTGCCGAAGAACGTCATGATCACCAGGCGCGTCATGTAGAACGCGGTGAGCCCGGCGCCCAGCATCGCGGCGCCGCCGAACACCCAGCCCCGCCAGCCTTCCTCGCCGAACGCGGCCTCGATGATCGCGTCCTTGGTGAAGTAGCCCGAGAGGAACGGGAAGCCGATCAGCGCGAGGTAGCCGAGACCGAAGGTGACGAAGGTGATCGGCATCTTCTTGGCCAGGCCGCCGAACTTCCGCATGTCGACTTCGTCGTTCATCGCGTGCATGACCGAACCGGCCCCGAGGAAGAGCCCTGCCTTGAAGAAGCCGTGCGCGACCAGGTGCATGATGCCCAGCGCGTACCCGACCGGGCCGAGCCCGACCGCCAGCATCATGTAGCCGATCTGGCTGACCGTCGAATACGCGAGGACCTTCTTGATGTCGTCGTAGGCGCAGCCGATGACGCACCCGATCAGCAGCGTGATGGCGCCGATGATGGTGACGACCAGCCGCGCGTCGGGGCTGGCGTTGAAGATCGTGTTGGAGCGGGCGACCAGGTAGACCCCGGCGGTGACCATCGTCGCCGCGTGGATCAGGGCCGAGACCGGGGTCGGGCCCTCCATCGCGTCGGGCAGCCAGGCCTGCAGCGGGAACTGGCCGGACTTGCCGCACGCGCCGAGCAGGAGCAGCAGGCCGATGGCGGTGACCGCGCCCGGCGGGATCTTGTCGATGTTCGCGAAGACCTCGGCGTAACCCGTGCTGCCGACGTAGGAGAACATCAGGAAGATCGCCAGCGCCAGCCCGACGTCACCGACGCGGTTCATCAGGAACGCCTTCTTCGCCGCGGTGGCCGCGGACGGGCGGTCCTGGTACCAGCCGATGAGCAGGTACGAGGCGAGACCCACGCCCTCCCAGCCGAGGTACAGCGTGATGAAGTTGTTGCCCAGCACCAGGATCAGCATCGAGGCGACGAACAGGTTCAGGTACGCGAAGAATCGATGCCGAGCGGCATCCTCCGCCATGTAGCCGATCGAGTAGAAGTGGATCAGCATGCCGACGCCGGTGATCAGCAGGACGAACGTCAGCGAGAGCGCGTCGATCCTGATCCCGAAGTCCACCTGCAGCGAGCTGACCGGGATCCACGAGTAGAGCTTCGTGTCCACTGTGGACTTGCCGTCGGCGGCGAAGAAGAGGAGCAGGCCGAACACGAAGGACGCGACGACCGTGCCGGTCCCGAGCAGGTGTCCCCAGCCCTTCGCGCGCTTGCCCAGCAGGAAGAGAGCTAGCGCGCCGAGGGCGGGAAAGGCCACCAACAGCCACGATGATGCGGTCACTGTGCTACGCCCCTAGTACTTGAGCAGGTTGGTGTCGTCGACCGAGGCCGAGCGCCGGGTGCGGAAGATCGCCATGATGATCGCGAGCCCGACGACGACTTCGGCGGCCGCCACGACCATCACGAAGAACGCCATCACCTGGCCGTCGAGTCCGCCGTTGATCCGGGCGAACGTGACCAGGGTGAGGTTCACCGCGTTGAGCATCAGCTCGATGCACATGAACACGACGATCGCGTTGCGCCGCACCAGCACGCCGACGGCGCCGATGGCGAACAGCAGCGCCGAAAGCAGCAGGTAATAGGTGGGAGTCACTTCTCTTCACCCTTCTCGGGTTCCCCGCCGATGAGCGCGTGCGCGTCCGGCTTCGGGCCCTCGTCGGCGATTTGCTGGCGCTCCGCCTGCAGCCGCGCGGCCGAGGTGGACTCGATGAGCACCGACAGGGACTCCGGGGCAACCGAACCGTCCGGCAGCAGCGCCGGGGTGGCGACGGAGTTGGCCGTGGCGAACACCCCGGGGCCGGGCAGGGGTGAAGGCCGGGCGTGGCCGCCGGTGAAGCGCTCGATGACCAGGTCCTTCTGGCTCATCTTGCCGCCCTTGGCGTGGCGGTCGGTGAACGCGAGCACCATCGCGCCGAGCGCGGCGGTGATCAGCAGCGCCGACGTCAGCTCGAACGGGAAGAGGTACTGGGTGAAGATCAGCCGCCCGAGGCCGCCGGGGCCGCCGCCGTCCAGGCTGGCCGGGTCGAGCGGCTGCGCCGGGGTGACGTTGGTGAGCGCGCGGGTGAGGCCCGCCGCGAGCAGGCCCGCGAGGCCGATGCCCAGCAGCGTCGCGACCAGGCGCTGTCCGCGCAGGACCTCGACGACCGAGTCCGAGCTCTCCCGGCCGACCAGCATCAGCACGAACAGGAACAGCATCATGATCGCGCCGGTGTAGACGATGATCTGCGTGAAGCCGAGGAACGGCGCCTGCTGGATCATGTACAGCGCGCCGAGGCACAGCATGGTCTGGACCAGCCACAGCGCGGAGTGCACGGCGTTGCGCGAGAAGATCATGCCGAGCGCGCCGAGCAGCGAGAGCGGGCCGAGGATCCAGAAGGCGATCGTCTCACCGGTGGACACGCCCGCCGACGGGTCGGGAGCCTGCGCGAGCAGCACGGTGGCCCCGCTGAGCAGCGCGATCACTGGGCCGACTCCTTCTTGGCGAGTTCGGGCCCGTTCACGTAGTAGTCCTGCTCGTTGTCGCCGAGCCGCATGGGGTGCGGCGGCTGCTCCATACCGGACAGCAGCGGGGCGAGCAGGTCTTCCTTCGTATAGATGAGCCGCTGACGGTCGTCGTCGGCGAGCTCGTAGAAGTTGATCATCGTCAGGGACCGGGTCGGGCAGGCCTCGACGCACAGCCCGCAGCCGATGCAGCGCAGGTAGTTGATCTGGTAGTCCGCGCCGTAACGCTCACCGGGCGAGAACCGCGCCTCTTCGGTGTTGTCGCCGCCCTCGACGAAGATCGCGTCCGCCGGGCAGGCCCAGGCGCACAGCTCGCAGCCGACGCACTTCTCCAGCCCGTCCGGGTGCCGGTTGAGCTGGTGACGGCCGTGGTAACGCGGCGCGGCGGGCGCACCGGCCTCGGGGTACTCCTCGGTGGCGACCTTCTTGAACATCGTCGAGAAGGTGACGCCGAAGCCCTTGATGGGATCAAACATCCCCATCTTGTGCCCCTTCCTGTGTGGTGGAAGTACCGACGACCGCGGGCTTGCGCCTGGCCGCCTTCGCCTCGGCCCTGGCCAGTGCCTTCTGGCGAGGGGTGGTCTCGGGGACCTTCAGATCCAGTGGTGGCAACGGGAACCCGCCACCGGTGATCGGCACGTAGTTCTCGTCCGGGACCTTCTTCTCCGGCAGCAGCAGGCTCAGCAGCACCACCGCGACGATGACCACGCCGCCGCCGATGAGGATCTGCACGGTGGACAGGCCACCGCTGTGGCGGATCGCGCGGACCGTGGTGATGACCAGGATCCACACCAGGTTCAGCGGGACGAGGACCTTCCAGCCCAGCCGCATGAACTGGTCGTACCGCAGCCGGGGCAGCGTGCCGCGCAGCCAGATGAAGCCGAACAGCAGCGTGACGAGCTTGATGCCGAACCACAGCACCGGGAACCAGCCCTGGTTGAGCGCCGAATCGGGGCCCACCCACGGGAACATCCAGCCGCCGAGGAACAGCGTCGTCGCGAACGCCGAGACGATCACCATGTTGACGTACTCGGCGAGGAAGAACATCGCGAACTTCATCGAGCTGTATTCGGTGTGGAAACCGCCGACGAGCTCGGATTCGGCCTCGGGGAGGTCGAAGGGCGCGCGGTTGGTCTCGCCGACCATGGAGATCGCGTAGATCACGAAGCTCGGCAGCAGCAGGTAGAAGTACCAGCCGCCGCGTTGCGCGTCGACGATCGCCGAGGTCGACATGGAACCCGAGTACAGGATCACGCCGACGATCGAGAGGCCCATCGCGATCTCGTACGAGATCACCTGCGCCGCCGAGCGCAGCGCGCCGAGCAGCGGGTACGGCGAGCCGGAGGCCCAGCCGGCGAGCACGATGCCGTACACGCCGATGGACGAACAGGCGAGGATCACCAGCACGCCGACCGGCAGGTCGACCAGCTGGAGCACCGTCCGCTCACCGAAGATCGAGACCACCGGGCCGAACGGGATCGCGGCGAGCGCGATCAGCGCGGGCACCGCGGACAGGATCGGCGCGAGGAAGTACACCTTGCGGTCGGCCGTGTCCGGGATGATCTGTTCCTTGAACGGCAGCTTGATCGCGTCCGCGAGCGACTGCAGGTAGCCGTTCGGGCCGACGCGGTTGGGGCCCGGCCGGTTCTGCATCCGGCCGACGGCCTTGCGCTCCCAGACGATCAGCACGATCGTCAGGATCGGCCCGATCAGCAGGACCACGACGGTCTTGAGCAGGATCAGCCACAGCGGATCGTCCGCCAGCAGCCGCGCCCGCTCCGCCTGGTCCGGCACCGCCGCCAGGAACTGCGTGAGCTGCGGGGTCACTTCTCACCTCCGTGTTCTTTGAGGCCGCGCGACCGCGATCCCGTCACCAGGGCGCTGCCAAGGTACGCACCTCGCGTGATGAAGGCAGGGCGCCCTGCCGCCGCC
The DNA here is from genome assembly GCF_035828755.1 of Amycolatopsis sp. H20-H5. NCBI lineage: Bacteria > Bacillati > Actinomycetota > Actinomycetes > Pseudonocardiales > Pseudonocardiaceae > Amycolatopsis > Amycolatopsis sp. H20-H5. The sequence continues at coordinate 100,511 of NZ_JAYMZS010000020.1, forward strand.
GCGATAGCGGGGCCTTCGGCCGGGGCGCGGCGCTGTGGAGACAACACCGTCCGCGCACTCATTCCCCACCTCCGGTGATGCTGACGACCGCGCCGTGTCCCGCGCCGAGTGACGCGCGAACCTGGGAGCCGTCCGAGTTGCCCGGGAGCCACACCACGCCGTCCGGCAGGTCCGAGACCTCGACCGGCAGGGTGATCGCACCGCGTTCGGTGAACACCTTGACGCTGCCACCGAGGCCTTCGGCGGTCTTCGCCGACAGCCGCGCGACGGGCGTGCGCTGGGTGCCCTTGAGGTGCGGCTCTTCGTCCTGGAGCGAGCCGTTGTCGATCAGCTGCCGCCAAGTGGCGAGGATCGCCTGCCCCGCCGCAGGCATCGAAGGTGTCATGAAAGGGTCTTTCAGGGCAAAAATTGCCCTGAAAGACCCTTTCATGACACTCGGGAGCTTCGCGAGGTCGGCGGAGGCGGCAGCCGGGGTCTGGGTGTAGATGTCCGCGTCCATCTCCACCGCGAGGGTGTCGAGGACCCGGCCGTCGCCCATCGCGCCGGTGCCTTCGACGGTGATGTCGAAGTCGCGGCGGCGACCCTCGCCGTGGAGGTCGCTGGGCGGCGTCGCGTTCGCCGGGGCGCGGGGGGGGGCGACGGGCGCGCGCTCGGGGACCGCGCGGGGGCGAAGCG
>NZ_JAYMZS010000021.1:0-100512 GCF_035828755.1 Amycolatopsis sp. H20-H5
CGCAGAGTTACGGTGGTTATAGCGCCAGGGAAACGCCCGGTCCCATTCCGAACCCGGAAGCTAAGCCTGGTAGCGCCGATGGTACTGCAGTCGAAGGATTGTGGGAGAGTAGGACGCCGCCGAACACTAATTTAGATAGAAAGAGAAATAGCCCGGCCCTCGGTCGAGACCCTGCACAGGGCACTCCCGAAGGCCGGGCTATTTTTCGTGGTTCAGCGCGGGCGCACGGCGTACTTCAGGTGGGTGACACGCGAGCCTTGGATGACGACCGGGTCGTCGAACCGGTGGGGCGAGCGGGTCAGCTGCGCGAAGTAGGGGATTCCGGCACCCAGCACCACCGGCACCAGGCTGATGTGGACCTCGTCCAGCAGGCCGAGATCCAGCGCCTGCTGAGCGATGCTCGCGCTCGCGATGGTGACGTTCTTGTCCCCGGCGATCCCCTTGGCCTCGGTGATCCCCGCCGCCACGTCGGCGGCGAAGGTGGTCGACTTCCACTGCCCGGTGTCCTCGGGTGGACGGTGGGTCACCACGACCACCGGTGCACCCACCGGGTGGCTGTCGTCCCAGCCGTTCGTGAGGTCGAACAGGCGGCGGCCGCAGACCAGGGCGCCGGTGTTCGCGAGCATCTCACGGATCATTTCGGCGCTGTTTTCGTCGAGCTCGAACGACCAGCGGGCATCGCCGCTCGGCACGGTCACCTCCCCCGCGCTGTACCAGCCGAACAGTTCGCCGGCGCCATCCTGCGGGTCGGCGATGAAGCCGTCCAGCGACATCGTCATGTGGGAGCAGACCTTGCTCATCGTCGACCTTCTTCCGGTTGCTGGTGCCGTAATTTTTACTCCTGTCCTCGTCGAAGGTGGTGTTTCTGGAAGTGTTCTGTCGGTGGGCGCGGGTAGCGTTCTGTGCCGTGGACGCTCAGGAGCGCATTGAGGAACTCGCCGACCAGGTCGTGGTGCTGCGTGACGCCTACTACCGGGGTTCGCCGGTGGTGGCGGACGCGGAGTACGACGTGCTCGAGGACGAGCTGCGAGGGCTGATCGAGGCGAACCCGGAGCTGGCGCCCGAGCCGAATCCGCTGGAGCAGGTGGGTGCGCCGGCGGTACTGCACGCGCCGATCCGGCACTCGCGCCGGATGCTGTCGCTGGAGAAGGCGACCCGGCCCGAGCAGGTCACGGCGTTTTTCGGCCGGTTTCCCGGCCAGCCGGTGGTGGTCATGCCGAAGCTGGACGGACTGTCGCTGGCCGTCGTCTACGAGAACGGTCGGCTGGCACGAGCGATCACCCGCGGGGACGGCACCACCGGCGACGATGTGACGGTGCTGGTGCGGGCGCTGACCGACGGGATTCCGGAGCGGGTGGACGCGCCGGGCCGGGTGGAGGTGCGCGGCGAGGCGGTCATGCTGCGTTCCACCTTCGGCGCCTACAACACGGCGCACCCGGACAAGCCACTGATCAACCCGCGTAACGCCGCCGCGGGCACCTTGCGGGCCAAGGACCCGGCCACCGTCGCGGAACGGCGTCTGCGGTTCTTCGCGTTCGACCTGGACACCGATCCGGACAGCGCGGAGACCGATCTGGACCGTGCTCTTCGGTCATTCGGGTTCGCCGTCGCCGACATGCGGCACTGCGCGGACGCGGACGCGGCGCAGGCGGTGATCGCCACGATCGAGGCGCAGCGCCACGACCTGGACTACGACTTGGACGGTGCGGTGCTGCGGCTGGCGGACCGTGACGCCTACGCCGCCGCCGGGACCCGCTCGAGTTCACCGCGCGGGGCGCTGGCCTTCAAGTTCGCGGCGGAGGAGAAGACCACGGTGCTGTCCGAGGTGGTCTGGGATGTGGGCAAGACGGGCAAGATCGCCCCGGTCGCCTGGTTGGAGCCGGTGTTCGTGGGCGGGACGACGGTCACCCGCGCGACGCTCGCCAACCAGGAGGTGATCCGCGCCCGCGGCATCATGATCGGCGACACGGTGCTGGTGCGCCGCGCCGGCGATGTGATCCCGTTCGTCGCCGGGGTGCTCGACGCGTCGAAGCGCACGGGCACGGAGCGGGAGATCGTGCCGCCCGCCACGTGCCCGTCGTGTGAGCAGCCGTTGACCGAGCAGGGCAACAGCCGTGAACTGTTCTGCACCAACGTCGCCTGCCCGGCGCAGACAGTGCGGCGGCTGATCCACTGGGCGTCGCGGATGGCGGCGGACATCGACGCGATCGGCGGGGTGTGGATCGAACGGCTGGCCGAGGCGGCGATTCTGGAGCACCCGTCGGACTTCTATGGGCTGACGAAGGAGAGGCTGCTGGAGTTCGATCGCATCGGCGAGATTTCGGCCGCGCGCATGGTCGAGTCGATCGACGCGAGTCGTCAGGTCGGGCTGCGCCGGGCGTTGATCGGGCTCGCGATCCCGATGGCGTCGGAGGGCACCGCGGCGCGGTTGTGCCGGTCGGGATTCGGCTCGCTGGAACAGGTCGTGGAGGCGGGTGTCGAGGGGCTGGTGGCGGTGGAGGACATCGGGCCGAAGGTCGCCGCTTCGCTGATCGAGCACCTCACCCGGCTGCGGCCCGAACTGGAGCGGCTGCGGCAGCGCGGTGTGTCGCTGGACGTGCGGGAGGAGGACCTCCCGCCGGTCGTCGCGGCCGGTGCGCCACTGGCCGGGAAGACGGTGGTGGTCACCGGCGCGATCAGCGACCCGCGTTCCGGTGAGAAGGTCGCCCGCCCGGTCTTCCAGCGGTTGTGCGAGAAGGCCGGTGCGACCATCGCGTCTTCGGTCTCGGCGAGCACCGATCTGCTCATCACCGGCGCGGAGGTCGGGGCGAGCAAGCTCACCAAGGCGGAGAAGTTCGAGGTCGAGGTCGTCGACCAGAGCGAAATCTGGCAGCAGCTGATCGCAGCCGACGTCGTCTAGACAGCGGACTTCGGGAGCTGTTGTTTCACGCGGACCGAGGCAGGGTTCAAGGTCCGTCCGCAAGAGCTTGCTTCCTTCGCGCGCCGTAGCAGGTTGAGCAGTAGACGCAGCGTGCGATCGTGGTCTGCGGCGGCTTTCCCGCTCGCCGCGGCTGCGCCCGAACTGAGCGAATCGGCCGCCCATTGCCGGTCCTTTGTGGACCAGGTATTCGACGCAGGTCCCGCGATGGCCGGTATATCGAGCGGTCACTCGTCGTGGCTGACAACGGTGGTGACGCGCATCTTGGGCTCCCCGAGGGCCGGAACGCCGGTCTCCGTCCAGGCGGCGTCGCGGAGGTGTCGTACCGAGATTGTCACCTCGGTGCTGGTTGATTAATGGGGAAGACTCCTGTGTCAGTGAGTTCTCCTCATTCGTGAAATACCTCTTTCGTGTGTTGTGCGGGTTGCGTTATATGGGTTACGCGTTCTGGTTTCGCGAATGTGATAGAACATGACCAATGAAGCGATCTATCTCCTAGAAGAATGGCCTGCACAGTGAGGGTAGTAACAATCTTTCTTGTCTTGGCCGCGTTCGGCCTGGCAGCGTGCTCCTCGGAGCCCGCTGTCAAACCAGCGGCTCCGGCGTTGCCCGCCCTGCCGGACGATCTTGTGCATCAGCAAGTCACCTGGGGCGAATGCGACACGGACGGCCTGAAGGAAGACCAAGCTGACTGTGCGGTGATCTCCGCGCCGATGGATTACCGCAACCCTCAAGGCAAGCGGATCGACGTGGCGATCAGTCGAATCCGGGCCGCCGACCCGGCCAAACGCCATGGCATCCTGCTCACCAACCCGGGCGGCCCGGGAAGCGAAGGCCGGAGCCTGGCCAGCGCGTTGAAGAAGCAGCCCGCGCAGGACTATTACGATGTGATCGGCATGGATCCGCGTGGCGTGGGCAAGTCGACTCAGCTGCTGTGCGGCCCGTACCAGGAGGCAGCGGTCGGCAGCCGTCCCAGCGAGGCCGACTTTCCCAAGATCACCAAGGCTGCCGAGGAGGAAGAGGCCGCCTGCGTCAAAGCGGGCGGGGACTTCCGTCAGCACGTCACGACGATGAACACCGCGCGAGACCTGGACCTGATCCGTCAAGTCCTCGGCGAGCAGAAGATCAGCTTCCTCGGATTCTCCTATGGCACTTTCCTCGGCGCGATGTACGGCCAGCTGTTCCCGCGGAATCTGGACCGGATCGTGCTGGACTCGGCGATGGATCCCCGCAAGACCTGGAAGCTGGGTGAGGCCGCTGACGTCGCGGCCACCAAGGCGAACGTGGCGGCCTGGCAGTCGTGGGCCGCCGCCCGTGACAGCCGCTTCCACCTTGGCACTGATCCGCAGCAGATCCGGGCGACGATGGATCGCTTGGTGGCGGTGCCCGCCGACGACCAGGACGCGGCGACCAGGCTGTTCGACAAGGCAGTCGGTGGCGGCGCCCGCTATCGCGCGCATTGGGCGGACCTGGCCGCGACGCTGACCGCGTTGCTGCCCACTCTCAGCGGGAGCAAGCCCGCGGCGCAACCTGCCGGTTCGCTGGAATCGCTGTCCAAGCTTGACGATGAGCCCGACAGTTCGGTGCATCGGCAGGCCCGCGTGGGCGAGGACGCTGACTACCGCGACAAGGACGGCGACAAAGACGGTGACAAAGACGGTGACAAAGATAACGACAAGCCGAAGCCGGGCAACGGCACCATGCAGGCCATCCTCTGCGACTGGGCCTGGCCGAGCAACCCCGAGGACTACTACCCGGAGATGAAGCGGGTCGAGGCCGAGGTTCCGTTCGGCGACTCCGTCGGCCGGGTCGCGCCTTTCAACTGCGCGTTCTCCCACGGCCGGGACCCGATGGTCGAGATCGGGCCACGGCAGTACGGCGGCGGTCTGGTCGTCCAAGCAGAAGGTGACACCCAGACCGCCTATGCCGACGGCGCGGCCGCGGCCGATTACCTCGGTATGTCGCTGATCACCGTGACCAACAGCGGCATTCATGGCCATTACAACTCGACCGGCAACGCTTGCGTGGACGACGCGGTCAACGCTTATCTGATCACCGGGTCACTATCCGGTAAGCGCACCAGTTGCGCGGCGGCCAAGGACATCGCACCTGACGTCCCCTCCGGCAACTGAGTCGTTCAGGGAGCCGGGGGTGTTGCGCAGTGGGTTTGCCCGGGGCAGCTGCGCAGCAGTTTCACGCGGGGTGGCTGGGTGATCGTCGTGGGCGGGGTGTGGGCGCCGTGGGGCCATTGCACCGAGATAGCGATGGAGGAGGAGTTGTTTTCGTAGTTGCTTTCCAGGAGGGTGTGGTCGGCGTTGACGGTGTTGACGACGTCGTATGTCCCTGAGGGGACCGACGTGATGTCGAGCCACTGGAAGTCGACGTCGTAGGTGTAGTCGTCGCCACGTCCGACTGAGATTCCCTCGACGACCTTCAGCGCGTCCGGATTGTGCATGCTGCACATGTTCCCGGCCAGCCCCTGCCCCAGCAGCCCTTGTGGAGTGTTGTCGTTGCGCACCGCGTGGGGGAGGGTGTCGGCGTCGGCGGTGTGATAGCGGTCGCCCAGGCAGAAACCGTTCTTGCGGTCGGCCGCCACGACGCCGCCACCCGGCGCGCGTAGTTCGAAATGCTCGAAGCCCATGAGGTGCCAGTGCTGGTGCATCTTCGCGGGCTCGTAGTAGGTCGAGTTCGCCGTCGGCCGCTGGGCGGCCTGGAACGAGTCGGGAATCGGCCCGTCCACTCCGGTCTGGAACGCCTGACGGACCTCCATTGTTGGCCGGTCCGTGCTGTCACGCTGCCCGAAGAGCAGCAGTGGGCCGTCGCCGATGTTGTCCTCCGAGGTGGTGAAGCGCAAGCGCACGGCCTGCACCGTCCCCCCGTTGACGCATCTGCCGTTCGGGGCGGACGCGTCTCGGACCATGCAGACGTCCCAGTCGTTACACCGCGCGGGATTGCCGCCGTACCCGCCGGGGCAGCCCACGGGTGCCTGCCGAAGATCGGGCAGGAGAGGGCCGTCGGCGGCGGCGGAGGCCGCGGGCGTCATCGCTATCGCGAGTACCGCGGCCAGCGTCGCTGCCGACCGTGTGCTGATCGTCTTCATCGTCCCCACTTCGCCGGGTTCCAGTGGACGGGACGAACCTAGCCGCCGGTCCGCCGTATCGGCCCGCGCGTGTTCCGTAATACCCGAATGAGCGATCAGATGGACCCGAATGCCAGCACCGAGACATCAGCCGGTAACCGTTCACGACGTCGACGTGGCCAGTGTCTTGATCTCAACAGAATCGTCATCGCGGCGGTGTGCATTTCGCGCGTTACGGTGGGAAGAATTTCAATGTGGAGACAATGAATGGCCGTCAGTTGCCCGGGACTGCCCAGTCGGCCGGGAGGCCCGACTGCTTGAGCAGGTCGGCGAGGTTGTAGTAGTCGGCATTGGTGACGATGCGCTCGCCCCGCAACTTCATGATGGTGGTGGCGGGCACGGCGAACGGCTTGGTGGCACCGGGCATCATGCCGGAGAAGGTCCACTGGATGGCGATTTGGTTGTCGCCGCGGAAGAATGACGAGACCTTCACCCTGGCGTTCTTGATAGCGGAGTGGGTCTTGGTCACCCACTGGCCGATCTCGGCCTGGCCGTGCCATGTCGCACCGAAGGCGAGGTCGGTATAGGTGGCGTCGCGGGTGAACAGCGCGGCCATCGCGTCCGGCCGGTTCTCGCTCCACGCCGATTCCCACGTGGTGACGATGGCCCGCGTGTGCTGCTGGGTTCCGTGACCGGCGTCGGCGGACACCGTCGACGAAGACGTGGCCTCGACCCCGGCGTTCGCGGGGGCGGCCAGCATGACCATGGCGACTCCGGCACTCGCCACCGCGACCGCCAGTGTGCCCTTTGTCCAGTTCCAGTTCATGGCTGCTCCCTCGTTCGACCTGCCGGTTAACTTTACGAGTGTTAACTTACACGATCGATAAACGGGTGTAAAGTGATCTGGGTGACGACTTCGAAAGCTCGAGCCCGCAACAAGCGCGGCGAGGGCGCCCTGCTGCGCGACGACATCGTGGACGGCGCCACGCGGCTCCTCGATGGCGGTACGGAACAGAGCGTGACGCTGCGCGCGGTGGCCAGGGAGGTCGGGATCTCGGCTCCGGCCATCTATCAGCACTTTCCCGACCGTGACTCGATCCTGCTCGCTGTCGCGCAACTCGCCTTCGCGGAGCTCGGTCACGAGCTCCGCGCTGTCGGGGACCACGCTGACCCGGCCGAGAACCTGCGGGCGGTCTGCACGGCTTACCTGGTGTTCGCCCAGCAGCGGCCCAACCGCTACCGGATCCTGTTCGGTGGTGTCTGGGACGCCAGCAAGGCCCTCGAGCGCGCTCCCGCCCTGACCGACGACCTCACGGCGCTCGGGATGGAGACCTTCCACGTCCTGCGGCAAGCCGTCGCGGCCTGCGTCGAAAAGGGCCGCTCAACCAGCTCCGATCCACAGGCCGACGCGGCGGCGCTGTGGGTCGCGCTCCACGGATTCGCCCAACTCCAAGTCGCGGCACCCCTGTTCCCGTGGCCGCCGGACCTGCAGTCGTCCCTCATCACACGACTGGCGTTACTGCGTGACTGAGGCGGGCACGGACACTCGCCTGAGCGCCCGCGCCCGCCGCTGCCAGAGCCGCGTTGTCTGGAGTCGGTTCCGCGCAGAGTGCCAACGCCGAGCAGTGTCAGCGGAACGCGGCGATGTTGCGGGTGGCCCAGTCCGCGAAAGTGCGCGGGGCACGGCCGAGGACACTCTGGACGTCCGGGCTGACGCGCAGTTCGGCCGGGCTCGGCGAGCCGATGATGTCCAGGGTGTCGTCGGCGAGTTCCGACGGCATGCGCTGGCTCATGGCGGCCTTGGCCTCGTCGCGGGTGAGGCCGTGAAACCGCACTGGCGAGCCCAGCGCGGCGGCGATGGACTCCGCCTGCTGGCGCGGTGTGATCACCGCCGGGCCGGTCAGCTCGTACACGCTGCCGGTGTGCCGGTCGTCCTGCAGGCAGGCCGCCGCGACTTCGGCGATGTCCGCCGGATCGATGATCGGCACCCCGACGTCGCCGAAGGGCGCGGCGATGAGCTGCTGCGCGCGGACGGACTCGGCCCACCACAGGGCGTTGGAGGCGAAACCGCCCGGTCGCAGGATGGCCCAGTCCAGGCCGGACCCCCGCAGCGCGTCCTCCACCGCGTGCATCCCGATTCGCGTCGGGCCGTGCGGCCTGGTCGCCACGGCCAGCGAGGTTTGCAGAACGATCCGGCGTACCCCACTGGCCGCGGCCTGGCCGATGACGTCGGCCGGGGTGGCCCCGGCGGCGTGCATGTCGCCGGGCAGTAGCAGGTACAACGCCTTCGCCCCGGCCAGCGCGGGTTCAAGGCTGGCGGGCTCGGCCAGATCGGCCACCACGTGGCGGACGCCGTCCGGCGTCGCCGTCGCGTGCCGCGACACCGTCGTCACCTCCTGGCCCGCTTGGGCCAGCGCCCGCGTCAACGGTCGGCCCACATTGCCGGTAGCCCCGGTCACCACGATCATGTTTAGCTCCTTGTCCGATGTCCTTTGTGGTCATGACGCTAGGAGTCGGGCTAACTCTTGGTAAGGACATACCTTGAGGTAAGCTCAATACGTGGCGGGAGGTACGCAGTTCACGCGGGCCGAGGCGGCGGAGCGGTATGAGGTGTTTCACACCGACTGCCCCGCGCGCGACGTGGTCGACCATGTCACCAGCAAGTGGGGCGTCTGGGTGCTGATCTCGTTGCGGAACAACGACCTTCGGTTCCACGAGCTGCGCAAGAGCATCCAGGGCATCAGCGAGAAGATGCTCGCCCAAACCCTGCGCGCGCTGGTCCAAGACGGCCTGATCTGGCGGGAGGTTGAGCCGACGGCACCGCCCCAGGTCACCTACGGCCTGACCGAGTTCGGTCAAGACCTCGGCAAGCCTCTGACGGAACTGTTCGACCGGATCACGCAGCGACTGTCGTAGCGCGGCGCTGGCGTGAAGAAAGCCAAATCCGTAGATTCGGAGAGTGGTAGTGGCTGTCATAGCATGAGGATTATCCTTGTGCCTGTCGCCCAGATCTGTATTGTCCATTTGGGACTTATCTAATTCGTCGTGGTGACGACTTCGCCAGTGGCCGGGCAGGGTGATTTGCTCTTTGGCCGCTCGCTGGCCTTATTCGGAGAAGCCGAACAGGTAGCGAGGTGGTTTGTGGAGCAGACAAAAGCGGGGCCAGGGTGCAGGCTTTCGCCGGTCCGCAGGGCGGCTGTTTTCCTGACCGTGGCTTGCTGGGTGGCTTCCTGCTCGGGCGCGGGACAGGTCGCTCCGTCCGTACCCCCGGCCAGCGGCGCGGTGGCGCTCGAGACGTTGCCGGAGTCGACCACCTTCACCAGTCTCACCGGCGTCTCGATCGATTCCGTCACAGGAACGGACGCCGGGACCGTTGTGGTGCATCCCGTGGAAGAACTCCCAGTGTATAACGAGTATGGGGGTCGTCCCATCGCTCGATTGCCCGCACAGCAGGTCGGTAGCCCCACCTGGCTACCGGTGCTGGCCGCGCGCGGCGAGTGGGTGCGGGTGCTTCTTCCCTCGCGGCCTAACGGGTCGACCGGCTGGCTCAACACCGCTGGGGGCAAGGTCGACCGTGCCCGGAACTCCTACCGGGTCGATGTCGACCGCGACGGGTACAGCCTCCGGGTGGTGAACAACGGCACCGCTGAAGCCAGTTGGAAGGTGGGTATCGGAAAGGAGAAGTATCCGACGCCCGTCGGAAATTTCTTCATTCTCGCCTCGGTTCGGGAGACGGTAAACAAGTACAGTCCGTTGGTCCTCCCCCTCAGTGCGCATTCCGAATCGCACGAAACGTTCGCGGGTGGTCCCGGGACGGTCGCGATCCATACGTGGCCCACGGACGACCACCTCGGTAAGCAGGACAGTGATGGCTGTATCCGGGTTTCGAAGGACGCCTTGGATCGGCTGGTCAAACTGCCACTAGGCACTTTGGTCAGCGTGCGGTGATCCCCGCCGCGCGTGTAGTTCTCTTGGTGAAAGGAAATCCCTTGTCCGGAAGAAAAAGTGTGCAGGTGGCCATGGGGGCGATGGTCCTCGCGATACCGCTCGCGCTGGCCGGCACGGCCAACGCAAGTGGCGGCCCGCACGGGGCGGCTTTCGCGCTGCAGGCACGGGGTGCGGTGAACTACGGCCCCATCTCGGCGGTCGATAGCGCGTCAGGGCCAGCTAAGAAGTCCATGCAGGAGTATCGGGCGCCTGATGGTTCGCTCGTCGCGGGTGTCCTGAACGCCGAGGCCGGCCCAGGCTGGGCGAAGTCCAGCTTGGCCGACTTGCGGCTGAAGTTGCAGGCCTACGGCGGCGGTTCCGGCAATTCGGAGCTGGAAGCCTCGGTCCTGAGTTCGTCCTGCTCGGGCGGCAGCGGGGAAGCCCACCTCGCCGACTTCAAGTGGGGCGACAAGCGGGAGGGTTACGCTCCGCCGCCCAACACCGGTATCTCGATCCCTGGGTATGTCTCCGTGTTGCTGAACAAGCAGACGAGGAACGCCGACGGCTCGTTGACTGTCGTCGCGCTTTCGGTGAAGGTCGACGGCCACCAGAGCCTGGACATCGCATCGTCGACCTGCTCCTGCCCGGAACCGACGGCGACACCTACGCCGTCGCCGACGTCTCCCTCGTCACCACCGGCGACGAGCCCGCCCACCAGTTCGGCGCCGTCGCCGTCCTCGCCGAACGAGAGTCCGGCCGGGCCGTTGCCGGAGGCGCCGACGCCGGTGCCGGTGGCCGGTCACCTGCCCGTCACCGGTTGAGGCTTTCAATCCTGCGTGGACTGCCTGACCGCCTGGATTACCAAATGAGCTGCGAACGGGCAGGGCGACCTTCGGTCAGCCCTGCCCGTTCGGCTCGGTAGGGAATCGGTTTTCACCGCACGGGAGCGCCGACAAGTGACTAGGAAGGTTGACAAGAGACGCGCCTACCTGGGGGGTGTAGTGCGCGCCTCTTGCCCCCCTGAAAGCCACGCCGCCCCCAATGGGGAGGGGAAGGTCAGCGGGCCCGACCAGCAGGCGGATGAGCTGGGGTAGAGCGTATCCGCTAGCTCGTCGGAAATGAGATTAGCAGCGCGCAGAAAGAACAGCTTAAAGATCGTTAAAACCCGGGGTCTTCTGGAACAATGGGTATTCGGCGATAAGCGGCGCCGGGTTGAATCGCCGAAGTGAAGGCAGCACGGTGTCGAATGCCCTTCCTGTCGGTGGCACCGGAGCCCGGCCGCTGAGGGGACGGGGTGGGTGCCGCCGGGCGGGTAGTCCCGCGGCCGGGTTGCGGCGCGGCCGGTGGTGTCACATGTGGCCTGTTGTATTGCATCACAGTGGGTTCCCGCAGGACGAGCAGCCATGCCAGCGTCCAGGTGAGGGCGAACAGCAGGAGAGCCAGCCGGAGCCGGAGCACCCTTGACCAGCAGGGCAGCTGCACCTCGTCCGCGTCCTCGGGTAGGAAGACCCGGGTGGCGGCCACCCGGGCCGGTGCGGCGCCGAGGCCCAGCCAACGTCCGCGGCCCGGTGACGCTCCTGTTCGCCGCAGCCGGGCGACGGTCCGGAGGAGCCTTTCCCGCTCTGCCTTCATCCAGCGCATCACGCGATGGGCGGCGGCTACTGAGGTTTCCGTTGGGCCGACGTCTTCGTCAGCCGGGGTCAGGAGAAGGACCGGGGAATCGGTCGCACGCTGGGGTTCGCGCTGGGTGATCACGGGCGAAGGAGACCGCGCCGCGGAATTGGTCGTGGTGCCCGGTCTTGCCCGATCGGTTGGTGGACCGGCCGCTGCCCACCACGCCCTCTCGCCCGCGGCTGTTTCGTCGATGCGGCCGACGAGACGTAATGTGGAGCGGCGGGAGTCGCCGCCGTGCCGTTGACCGGTCCGCGCACCCGCCAGCCGGCGAATCGGGTCCGGGCCCGCGGTGGGGTCCGGGCTGGTGCCGTCGTCTGCCCAGGGAACTATCGTCAGCCTGAACGACTTGCCGCTCTTCTCCTCCCCTGCCGCGGACTGCCGGTCTTCGCGGATGGCGTCGCCGGGATCCTGCTGGTTCGCTGTTCGCCGCACGCCGCCGAACCGTCGGCAACACTCGGGGGCCGCCGGTCGCCCCGCGTCGTGAGCCTGCCGCGAGAAGGCAGCAGAATCGGCAGGCCAACCGGCGCCCGGCCCGCGTGTCGCGAGGTCGGAGACGGAGGCCGCCCGTCGAAATGACGCCAGGGGAACGACGGTGCCGAGTTCCTCGTGCTTCAAGGTGCTCCTAGCGAAGGAAGGCTGCCCGGCGCCGGGCAGCGGGTCGAACGTCTTCCCCAGCGACCGGGTGGTCCGGTGCTGTCCACGGCCAGACGAGTCGGGCGTGACAGGCGTGGCTGAGCCGCACCGCCAGGGCCCGCGTCGGCATCCCTGCCGTTCGATGGCCATCCGGCCAGGTTGCCTCTTCTGGGTCACGCTTCCCCCTTGCTCCGGACCGGTGCGGCGACCGACCTTCCAGGAAGGACCGGCCGCTGAGTCGAACCGTCATGGGACTCACCTTCCGAACCGGTGCGCTGTGCTCGGCCACGGGTGCGGCGGTTGCTCGATCCCGGCCGTGCGGGCGGTTTCCGAGAGTGAGCCCGGCAGTTTCTCTTCGGGGCCGGGCTCACCCTCGGTCGTTCCGTCGCTCAGACTCCGCTGGCGGTCAAGGCGCCCGATGCGGCGTGACCGTCGGCTCCCGCGTCACCGTTGACGCCGTTACCGGAGTTGGCCTGCCGGGTGTCACCGGCTTCTGAGGCCTGCGCGCACTTGCGTCCACGCTTGCCGGTGGGCTTGCTGGGGTGTGTCGCCTGACCCGACCCGGTGTCCCAGGTCGGGGTCGCCGTCTTTCCGCCTGGCGTCGCCGCCGACGGGCAGGGCTTGTGCGGACGCGGCTGGGGCACCGGCTGGGTGGGTGCCGCGACGGGCGGAACGGGCTGGCTCACCGGCGGGACAGGCTGGGAGATCGGTGGGACCGGGCACGGGCAGGGCTTGACCGGCGGCACGGGCTGGGCCACGGGCGGAGCGGGCACGCCGACCGGCGGACAGGGCTTGACCGGCTTGGGGTGGTGGACAGGGCACGGTTTGTGTACCGGCGGCTTGTGGTGAACCGGCGGGTTGGGGTGTGGCGGCCGCGGTGTGGGTGTGGGGTGCGGGGCAGGCTGCGGTGTGGGCGCGGGTGCGGGCACCGGGTGCGGCAGCGGGACCGGGGGGACGGGGCTGGGCTGCTCCGGCGGGGTCGGGCACGGGTGCTGCACTGGCGGCGTCGGCTTTTCCGGCGGGCACGTGCACGGCGCGGGCTTCGGCTTCGGCGGCTTCGGTGACGAGACCGGCGGTGTGGGCTTCGGCGGCTGGGTGGGCTCGCACGGGTTTGCGGGCGGGCAAGTGTGTTTCGGCGGCTTGTGCGTCGCCGGGGGTGTCGGGGCCGGGCAGGCACAAGGGTTCTTGTGTACCGGGCCGCCCTGGCAACCGCCGAGTGCCCAGTCGGTCCACGAGCGGGCGAGTGACGGGATGATGCTCAGGTCGGGGATCTGCGAGCACAGGTCACCGGAAAGGCCGGGGGCCTTCTTCCCGAGCCCCAGTTCGCCGGGGCCGGGGACCAGCTTGTCGAGCAGTTGCGTCGAGGCCGACACGCCCGCACTGGCCTGGACATGGCCTGCGGTGGCCGACGCGCCCGCGGTGCCTGAGGCGGAAACCTCGGCCTGGCCGCGTGCGCTGGTGCTGCCGCCGGTGCCCGCTGTTCCCTTCGCGCCCGCTTTGGCGGCCGGAGCGGAGGCGCGGGCGGATCCCTTTGCCGAGTTGGACTTTCGGGTGTCGGCGCCGCCCTTTGCGGACTGGCTCGCCGCGGCGGGTTTGCCAGCCCGATCGGGGGTGCTGCCGGTGGCGCCACCCCCGATCGGACCGGCGGTGTCGCCGGTCGCCGGGTCCCACCCTGAGGTGCGGGCCGAGTGGATCGCGTCCGCCGTTTTCTGGTGGGTCCCGGCCGTCGCCGAACTCGCGGTGGCGGGGGAGCCGGCGTCCATGGTGGTCGCACCGGCGTCGTGGACCGCACCGGACAGCAACCAACTGCCGAGCGCGAGGCCGCCGATGGCGGCGCTCCGCTGCAGGACGGAGGTTCGCCGGTTGGTCGAATCGGGAGAGGGAACCATCAACGGGTTCTCTCGTACCGAGCGGGTCGTGCGCTGCGTAGGCATGTCATTTCTCCAGATCACGGGTAAACCGGATACGGCCGGAGCCGACCGGAGGTAGTGGCAATCGGGGGAGCGTGACGCGCCGGATTCAGCGCCAACAGCTCGAAAGAAAATCTACTTTCATGGAGCGGTATCGCGAGTTCTACAGCGACGAACACTGGCCCGGGTGGGAACCTGACGTGGGGCCTCACGGCACCACCGGTGACTTCCCGGCAAAGGCGTTCCTGGTGGAAGAAATACCACCTTCCCGCACGATGAAAGGCGACTTTCGAGGTGGCCGGTGCGGCACAGGTGGACAGTGCGGCGTGGCTTTTACCTGTCGAGTCCAGGTCAAGATACGAGCTGAGTCGCCGATCGTCAATACGAAGGGCCGCAGAGGCGGTGATTACCTGGGCGAACAGGGTTGACGCTTTCCACCTGATAGGCCTAACGTGAACTGTATCCGGCCCTTGGCCGGATGTCATGAACCGAGATGGCCGCCTCCACAAGGGACTACTGAGTACTCGCAGTCCGTGGGACAGACGACCTTCCTGATGTCGACACAGTCCATCGGGAGCATCTCTTCGTGGCGGTCCGGGCTGTGGTTCGCCCGGGTTGCGCCGCTGGTTTTTCGCGGCGTGGTGGATACCAGGTTCCCGTCGTTCCTGACCGGAATTCCTGCCCATCGAGGAGCCCACCGAATTCTCCGCGGCTACGCGGCTGAGGCCGGAACCCTCGATCAACACCAACCCTGGGTCACCCGGGATCTCGCTCATCGGACTTCCTTCCCGATCGGATCTCGCCCCGGCCCACTCCTGTGGAGGCGCACCTCATGCCCGTTAACAAGAAACCCGCCCGGCCGCAGTCGCCGCCGCGCCGCTCCGGAACGGCAGCCCGTTCCGCCGCCGGCACCGGACGCTCCGCCCGGCCCGGCAGCCGCGAAGAAGAGGTTCCGGGAACCACGTTCATCGACCGGTTCGGTGAACTCCCCGAGTCCGCCCGCGCCGCTCGCCCGGTCCGCCCCCGTCCGTCGGGTGACCGCGGCCGCCGTGCCGCGAAGCCGAGTGGAGCGAAGTTCTGGCAGTCCCGATCCCGGCGCCCGTTGCGCGTCGGCATCGTCGGACTCAGTCTCTATACGGTCGCCATCGCGTCGGCCTCGGCGCTACTCGCCGCTCAGCTCGGTGACCTCTTCGGCAGCCAGGACGAGACGACGATCGCCAACGCGCAGCAGATCAGCAGCCCCGCCCCGCCGACGTCCTCGCCGCCGCCGAGCTCGCCCGCCAAGGGTGCGCAGCCGACGTCCCCGGTGCCGTCGAAGCCGTCCGCTGCCCCGGTGGCGCCGGCCAAGCCCGCGGGTGACAAGCCGCCGAAGACCCCGGCCGCACCGTCGTCCGCGGCCGGTGACGACGCCTGGGCCAAGCTCGCGAAATGCGAGAGCAGTGGCCGGTGGCACGTCAACACTCACAACGGCTACTTCGGTGGGCTGCAGATCTCGCCGTCGACCTGGCGGTCGTTCGGTGGCACGGCCTACGCCCGCTCCGCTGACCTGGCAACCCCCGAACAGCAGAAGGCGGTCGGCCGGAAGATCCTCAAGACACAGGGTGCCAAGGCCTGGCCCACCTGCCTCGCCAAAGGCAAGGCGGGCGTCCCGCGCTCAGCGCTCCCGGGCATGCTCGGTACCCCGGTCCCCGCGCCCGGCAAGGACACGACACCCGCACCGGTGAAGGACGCCACACCCGCTCCGGTCAAGGCCGTCGCGCCCAAGCCGGTCACCCCGAAGCCTCCCGCCAAGCCCGTATCTGCCAAGCCGGTGCCTGCCAAGCCGATCTGCAAGCCCTGCAGCCCGGTTCCCGCGCCGCCGACGACTCCGGTTCCCGCTCCGCCGACCACCCCGGTCCCGGCGCCGCCCGCACCGAAGCCGACGGTCCCGCCGTGCTCGTGCGTGCCCCCGGTCGTGTCTCCGCCGGTGCTTCAGCCGCCGGATCTGCCCGACCAGCCCTGCGAGCACGACGCCCGTCCGGCGCACAAATCCTCGCTTGGCGACGTAATCCGTGATGCCGCCAAGTCCGCGTTGCGGGGCCCGTCGCTTGGCGCCGGGTGCGGAGAGCGGCCAGTCGGTGCCGACGGTCCGGTCACCCGGCTCTCGTGCCCCCGCAGTGACACACAGGGCGACGGCGTGACCGACCAGCATCGGGTCCAACCCGGCTGAGTGAGTACGGCCTCGGCAGGTTGTTTCGATCCGGTTGGCAGGCTGAGTGAATACGGCCTCGGGCTGCCTTCCTTCTTGGCGCTCTCCCTGTCGCCACTGATGGTGTGACGGCCCGCCCGCGCACGTCCCGTTCCAGCCCCACTGTTGAGTTGTCGCCGTCTTCGCCCACCTGCCCACGTTGGCCGGTAGGTGTCGTTGGCGTGCCCTTCATTCACCCCCTCCCCCTCGCGTGCCGCCGTCGGCAATGGTCCCTGAAGGCCACCATGACGGCGTTAGACGCCGTCATGGTGGCCTTCAGGGACAGTTCGGGAGTGCGGTGCCGGGGGCCGCGGGGGGGGTGTGTGGGTCAGGCGATCCGCACGATCGCGACTATGTGCTTCGGCATGGGATGGATCGAGACCCGCTGCCCGAAGTCGGGCGCTTCGATCACCTTGCCGTCACCCAGTGCCAGCGACACGTGGCGTCCGCCATTGCTGATGATCAGGTCACCGGGTAGTGCCGTGCTGACCCTTTTCCCGGCGTTCGCCTGCATGCTCGCCTTGTGCGGAAGGCTCTTCCCCGCCGCGCGGTACGCGCTCATCGTCAGGCCGGAGCAGTCGAATCCAGTGGGCCCGGCGCCGCCCCATACGTACGGCCTTCCGAGTTGCGCGAGCGCGAACCGGATGGCGATCTGGGCCGCTCCTGAGCCGCCGGAACCGGGATCCGGGACCGGCTGCGGACGTGGTTTCGGCGCGGGGGGCTGCGGCTTCGGAGCCGGCGTGGGTACGGGGGCAGGGGCGGGCGCGGGAACCGGAATGGCCGGGAGCGTGTTCCCGGCGGGCACGGCCGGTGCCGGTGCCGCCGGTGTGACGGGCGCCTTGGCGACTCGCGGCGCCGCGATGGCGGCGGGGGCGGGGGTGGGGTGTGCGGGCTTGGACGAAGCCGCGGCGACCTTGTTCGTCAGCAGTACTGAGCCGGCCATGAGCAGGAGCGTGTAGCCGACGAATCCGGTCACCTTGAGCACGACGGTGACCGGGCTGCTCGGCTGGGAAGGACCGGGGCCGAACATCGACCACGGCCATGACCGGGCCTCCGGCGAACCGGGCCGGGGTAGTGCCGTGACGTTGCGGATGGGCATCGCTGGAACCTCCGAGAGGGAAGGCGCGCGGACGTGGAGGAAACCCTCGAACTTCGTCGGCGCGAACCGAATTGCCACAGGATGGGCGGGTAACCCGGCGTTCTCACGAGTCAACGACTGTCCGCCCGCGCCACGTCGATCCGGTCCAGTGGAGTCTGCACAGTGGGCCAGAAATCCGTGCCGACGCGGCGATTCAGCGGCGTCACGGTGGTGGCTGGTCTGCTTCGGAGTCGAGCTCCGGAGCCGGACATCAAGGTCACGGTAGGCCCGCCACGGTGACCGGTCAAGAGTTCCGGCTGGTTAGCCTTGACGGGCGGTGCGGCGGGACCTACCGTGGTTTCGGCGCACTGTGAGGCTTTGCCTCCGAGGTGCGGGCCATGGCAGACGTCGGACGCTGGGTTTCGCGTCGAGGCGAGCAGCCCGGCACCGAGCAGTTCGCGCGCCGGCCCCGCTGGGTTTCGCGGCACGGTCGAGAGTCTCCTTTCTCAGTCCAGGTGGTCTTCGTGCGGTTACCCGCATCCGGGAGCACCTTCACCTCATCCTCGATCCGAACCGACAGAAGGACTTCGCGATGCCCAGGAGGAAGCGGGCCCACCGTCCGGACGTGGCGAGCAACCCGGTCTCCCCGCCCGCACGGGTCACCGACCCGGCCGAGATCCCGAGTCAGCCAGGGCCGTCGTGGCGGTTGCCCTCCATCGACGAGATCGAGCGCCAGGGTTCGCGGTACGCCGACTCGCTCCAGTACCACGAGCGACCTCACGAAGCCGAGTCCGCGTCCGTGCCCGCTCCCGTCCGCAGGCGACCGGCGTCCCGGTCCCGTGCCGCCAGGCGGCGCCGCCGCGCGGTTTTGCCCACCAGGGTGGCGGCCGTGCTCGCCGTGCTGGGTCTCGCCGGCTGGCTGGGCGGCGTCGTGTTCCTCCAGTGGCTTTCGCCGCCGGACGAACCGGGGCCGTCGACGACGAACGCCGTCAGCAGCACGCCGACAGCGCCGCGGCCGACAACTCCGGTCGCGCCCACCCCCACACCTGCCGCACCGCCGGTGGCGCCCGAACCGGTGGAGCCCCCGGCGCCGTCGCAGCCGCCAGCCCCGTCGACGCCGCCACCGGTGAAGCACCATCCCGCGAAGCCGAAGAAGGTTCCCGCCGCGCCTCCGGAAGCCGGAGAGCCGTCGCAGGCGCCCGGTGGGCTGCTCGACGGGGTGCTGTCCGGATGGGTACCCGGCAGCTACTCATGGACATTCGCGGACTCGGACAGGCGGGACCTGAGCGCGCTGTCACTCGACTCCTTGCCGGTCCATGCCGACCTGACCGAGGTGACGAGTGCGCTGCGGGACGTGCTGTCGCCGTCGGTTTCCCTGCTGAACCACTCCGCGGGCAGCGGGCACGCACACCGCCCGCACCACGGACCGGCCGCGGCCAACGAGGACGTCGTGTCCGCCATCGGGTACTGGGGCTTGGGCGGCTATCTTCTCGGCCAGTAATGCCGCGCGTCCGCACACTCACCCTGCTCGGGGTGCGCTGGGGCGTTCAGGCCGGGAAACGAAAGAGGAGCGTCGGTGAGCGTGCGTTCACACTCACCGACGCCCCGCGCCACGCCAACCGGCTGGCCGGTTCGCGCCTGTTCCGATGCCGGAGGGCATGAGAATCGGAACCTCGGCCGCGGGACGAGCTGCGTCCCGCGGACTTAGTCTACGTTCGTTGCGACATTCCACCTTAACAACTCCCAAATTGTGAATCCGTTTTCATCGACGGATTTTGGGACTTCTTAAGTTCCCCCGTCAGCTATTTTGGTACTTCTTTACCAGGTGTCGATCTGGGTGGACGACAATATGGCCTGTTCTTCTTTCTGTACGACCGGGGATTTAAGGAGTTCAACCGTGACCACGCCAGAGCTTCTGTGTGTGTTGCCCGGGTGTGACGAGCTCATTGAGCCCACTGAAGACACCCGGATGCAGCGGAAGTACTGTTGCGCCGCGCATCGGATCGCCGCGCGCAGGCTGCGGCAGGAGGTGCGCGCCGACGTCGCCGTCGCAGACGTCCTCGACCGCGTCCTCGACGACGTCCTTGATGACATAGTTGTCGGAAACGCCGTCGAAGACGCCGTCGAAAACGTGCTCGCGGAGGCTCGCGAATCGGAAGCCGTCGCGCCGGTCGCGGCCTTCGCCGAGCCCGGCAAGTTCGTCAAGGTCCCGCTGATCTGGCGGAACGGTTCCACCGGGGGAATGACGACACTGCTGCTGGACCGGCACAAAGCCATACCCGCCGCCGGTCGCGTGCCTTCGCCAGCCCCGCGGCTTGAGGACGTCCCCGAGGAAGCTGCTTCAGCGCCCGCGCACGCGGCTTCGGTCACCGGGAATCTCACCGCGGCCACCATGCGTAATGTCACCGCCGCGACGTCGTGGGCGAAGCGCGCCGTCTGCCGGGTCCGTATCTCCTACCTGTCCCTCGAGCCCCGTGCGCGGTGGACGGTCACCGTCGTGATGTCGGGGATCCTGATCGGCGGCGCCGGTGCGTGGGCCGCCGCGATGACCTACCAGCAGGACGCGCCCGTCCAGTCCGCCGCCCGGCAGGACACCACGCTGCGCACCGCGCCGCCAGGGATGAGCCAGTGGACGGACCGGGCGCGCGCGGTGCTGCTGTCGATCCGCACCCAGGTCGGGGAGATCAACCCCGCGAAGGTGGCTTGGAGCTCTGTGCCGGAAGGCAAGCGGACCGGGGAACTCGCCGCCAAGTACGCCGAGCTGCAGAAACAGGAGGCCGAGCTGCTGCAGAAGGAGAAGCAGCTTCAGAGCGCGCTCGGCAACACCGAGCACTTCACCGCCACGACCGTGAACCTGTCCGACACCGAGGCGGAGTCGGCTTCGTTGAGCCAGGCGGCCGCCGTCGGGGTCAAGATCCCACGCGGTGACGCGGTCCCGATCGACGGGACGGCGGACCAGATCCGGACCCTCGAAGACCGCTGCACCGCGCTGCAGCGGGAGCTGGCCGGGCTGCACCCGGTGCTGGTCTCGGCGATGGCCGCGCCGCTGCCGGGCTCGAACGACGGGACGATCGACCTGGTCAACGCGGTGATCCGGCTGGCGCAGCAAGCGAGCGCCCCCGAGGTGACGCCGCCGTCACCCGACGTCCGCGCCGAGGCTGCCGCGCCGCAGGTGAAGGTGAAGGCTTCGGGCAAGCGGACGGGGTCGTCCCAGCAGCAGCAGCCTGCTGTGGACACGAGGGCATTCGCCGAAGGTCTCATCAACAAGGTGCTGACCGGCGTGGGGTTCGGCTAGGGGAAGGGCGTTCGTGGTGACTGAAGCCAAGGACAACGGGCGGCGGGGTCGCCGGGGGGACACCTCGGCGGACCATCTTCAGCGGCTTCGGGCGAACAAGGCGAAGCTCGACGCCGACAAGGTCGAGCGTGAGCAGCGTGAGGAAGCCGCGATGGCCAAACTCGCCGAGTCATGGTCACGGATCGAGTCGCTGGAGAACGACGGCGAGAAGCGCGTCGCCGAGTTGCAGGCCCAGATCAAACAGGTGCGCGCGGAGTCCGTGGTCAGGGTCGAACGGATCCGGGCCGAGCAGGCGGCCGCGCTGGTCGAGTTGCACAAGGCCGGTCGCACGGCCGATGAAGTGGCTGTGCTCGCCGAGTTGCCCAAGGACCGGGTGCGGCGGATCCTGCGCTCCGCGGCGAAGTCGGACTCGTCGTCCGAGCAGGTCGTCGGCGAGAAGCGCCCGCCCGCACCGGCCGTCGAGCCGCCGGAACGGAACAACGGACGGACGACCGTCGAAGAGGCTTCAGCCGGTCTGTTGCCGGTGCCCGGCCGCGTCGGCCGTTGAGCGTTGTTCGCGGTGGCCATCCTGGGGGATGGAAAAACTATCAGTTGTCTGTGGTCACCCGTTTGCCGCACAATGCTTAAGACGGGTTGTTCAGTCGGCGGGTAAGCCACCGCTTCGGTGAACTTCCGTGCATATCCGGTCGTGACCAGTTCGGCCGATGCCGTGTGAAGCCCGGCGTCTGCTGTTCCGCTCCCGTCCACAGTGGATGCTGTCGTTGCGCTTCCCTGGTGCCGCTTCCTGGCTGAGACGGTAGGTGACCGTCCGAACGCGCTTCGCGCTGAATGTGCCGGATGCGTTCGGGTGTTACGTTCGGTCATCGACACCGGCCCGTGAGCGAATCTTGCTGCAGACTTCAACCAATCTGTACCCGTCTGGGTGACGCCCTCCTCGAAAGTGTCACGCTCGACTCCGTTCAGTCGCATGATCATGTCTACACTTCCGGTCGTTTCGTGCGTATTATTTTTTGTTGGGTGATTGCCGTGTGGTTTGGGGTTCTGGGGACACTCGCTGTGCTGGATGGTGAGCGGTCGTGTGCGCCGACCGCCGCCAAGCCTCGGGCGCTGCTCGCCCTCCTGCTCGCGCATGGCGGCCAGGTGGTGCCCGTGCACCGGCTGATCATGGACCTGTGGGACGGGGAGCCGCCGCCGACCGCCAACACCGCGCTGCAGGTGTACGTCCACCAGACGAGGCGACTGCTCATGCCCGGCCGGGGCGGCCGGGACGCCGCACAGCCGCTGAAGCTGGTGGCGGCCGGATACCGGCTCGACCTCACCGGGCACACCTGCGACGTGGTCGAGTTCGACCAGCTGGCCAAGGCCGGGATGGACCAGTTGCACCACGGCGACGCGGAGTCCGCTTCCGCGACGCTGCGCCGTGCGCTGGAGTTGTGGCGTGGCCCGGCCTTCGCCGACGTCGATGTCCAGTCGGTCAAGCAGGACCACGCGGGCGCGATGGAGCGGCTGCGCGCGACCGCGCTGCTCGGCCGGATCGACGCGGACCTCCAGCTCGACCGCTATGCCGACCTCGTCCCGGAGCTGACCAAGCTCGTGGCGTCGAACCCGCTGAACGAGCGTCTCGCCGAACGGCTGATGACCGCGCTCGCCGGTTCGGGTCGCCAGGTGGACGCGCTCGAGCTGTACCGCGATGTCCGGCGGCAGGTCCGGTCGCAGTCCGGCACCGAACCGTCGGCGGGGCTGCGCCGCTTGCAGCACGCCATCCTCAGCCAGGACTTCGGCCGGTCGGCTCCCGTCGCGCCCACGTCCAGGATTGAGGCCGGGCAGTTGCCGCTGGACACTCCCGGGTTCACCGGCCGCGAGGCCGCGCTGGACCAGCTGCGCGACCTGCTCACGGCCGACCCGTCGGGGTCGCGGGTCTGCCTGGTCGGCGGCCTGGCGGGCGTCGGCAAGACCGCGCTCGCCGTGCACGCCGCGCACGAACTCGCTCCCCAGTTCCCCGACGGGAGGCTGTATGCCGACCTCCGCGGGTTCGACGACTGCCCGGCGGATCCGGCCGACGTGCTGGCCACTTGGCTGGAGGCGCTCGGCAGGGGACGTCGTTCGCTCGCCGAAGACCTCGAGGGACGCAGCCGGCAGTTCCGCACCGCGATCGCGGGACGGCGACTCCTGTTCGTCATCGACAACGCCGCGTGCGAGGCGCAGGTCCGGCCGCTGCTGCCCAGCGCGGCAGGCTGCGCCACGGTGGTGACGAGCCGACGGCCGCTCGTCGGCCTCGAAGGCGTCGACCGGGTGCAGCTCGACGTACCGGGGCCCGCCGAGGCGCTGCGAATGTTCACCGAGATCCTCGGCGCGGGCCGGACCGGGGCGGAGCCGGGCGCGGCGGCGTCGATTGTGGCCGCCTGTGGGCGGCTGCCGCTCGCCGTCAGGATCGCGGCGACCCGCCTGGCCGCGTCCCCGGACCGAAGCCTGGGGGAGTTCGCGGACCAGCTGGCGGCCAGTTTCGACATGCTCAGCGAGCTGTCCGCCGGGGAGCTGCAGGTCAGGGCGGCGTTCGCGGCCAGCTATCAGGCTTGCTCGGAACGTGAGCGACGCGCCTTCCGCCGGTTGAGCCAGGTGTCGGCGCCGCACTTCCCTTCCTGGGTGGTGGCGGCGGCCGTCGACGTCGACCAGCGCGACGGCGAGCAGCTGGTCGAGAGCCTGGTCGAGATGCACCTGCTGCGGGTGATCCGGCGCGACGAAGCCGGGCAGCTCCGGTACGGCTTCCACGATCTGGTCAAGGTGTACGCCGAAGAAAAGCTGTACCTCGAGGAGCCCGCGGCGGATCGCCGTGCGGTCATCCGGCGGATCGTCGAGGGCTACAACACGCTGGTCGGCCGGGCGGAGGCCGTGGTCAGTCCGGCGCGGCGGCCGCATCGCCTGACCGGGCGGCCTGAGTGGGACCCGGCTGAGCACGGCCTGCCCGCCTTCGACGAACGCGACCTGGTGTCCTGGCTGGAAACCGAGGCCGAGTGCCTCGTCGCCGCGATCCAGGACGCGGGCCGGGCGGGCTTACCGGAGGTGGTGCTCCAGCTCGCCGACAGGCTGGTCTGGTTCTTCGAGCTGCGGGGCGACTGGGACCGGTGGGGCCGGGTGCTCACCCAGGCCGAGCAGGCCGCCGAACGGCTCGGGGACGGCAGGTCCACCGCCATCACCCGGCAGATGGCGGGCAGGCTGGCCTGGAACCGGAACCAGGTGCGGGAGACGCTGCGGAACCTGCACCACGCCCGCCGGATCTGGGCGGCACTGGACGAGCAGGAGCCCTTGGCGCAGATCTCGCTGAAGCTCGCGATCGTGCACCTGCACTGGGGTTCCGCTTGCCGCACCGCGGCGCTCCTGGACCGGTGTACGCCCACTTTCCTGGTACGCAGCGACCTCGCGTCCCAGGCCGCGGTGTGCTACGTCCGCGGTGCCCTGGAGTACGACCGGGGCGAGTACGCGAGCGCCGCCGAGAGTTTCGAACGGTCCGCGCACCTGTTCGGCATCGTGGGCGACCGGCGTACCCGGGCGGAGATGCTGGTCAAGCTGGCCAAGGCCCGGCAGCGTGGGGGCGAGTTCCAAGCCGCCGAAGGACAGTACAAGGAAGGGCTGGAGGTCTTCCGGTACTTCCGGGACAGACGGCTGGAGAGCTGGGCGCTGAGTCAGCTGGCGCAGATCCACCGCCTCGACGGGCGGCTGGACGAAGCCACCGCCGAACTGGCCGAGGCGAAGGTCCTCTGCCAGCAGATCGGCGATCCCCGGCTGGCCGCCCACATCCTGTCCGGCCTCGGTGAACTCAGCCGTGACCGTGGTTACCCCGAGGAAGCCGCGGACTGGCTCAGGCAGGCGCTGCGTAAGGCGGAACTCGCCGCGGACCCGCGGGGGGCGGCGCGGATCCGCTGTGTGCTCGCCGAAATCCAGCGGACGGCGGGCGACTTCGAGGATGCGGCCGCGGGTTTCCGCGGCGCCGTAGCGGCCTTCGGTGACCTGGGGCTGCTGCGCTGGCAGGCGCGTGCGCTCGAAGGGCTCGGGCACGTGCTGTCGGATCAGGGGCTGCGGTGCCAGGCCGTTCCGGTGTGGCGGAACGCGCTGGTCATCCTGCGTCAGCTGTCCGCGCCGGACGCCGGTGAACTTGCCGCGCTCATCGCCGGCCCCCCTCGGCCGACGAGCGATGTCGCCTGACGGAAATCTTCGACGGAAAACGGCGAAGGCCCCGAAACCCGTCAGGCGACATCTTGACACTCGACTTTCTCCCCGAATCGAGTGTATGCCGAACCGGGGGTCACGCCGCGCCAGCCCGGCACGACGATCAGTATCGGTGTGGTGAGGCAACGGTGTCAAAGGTGATTTAGTCTAATACCTTGGTGCTTTCTTTCGAGAGCTTTCCGGACAGGACGTCGGCCAATGCTGCTTGCGCCTGTCCCGCCATGAATGTCACGCCCAATGCGGCGAAACCGTGCGCTGCCTCGTCGAAGGCGGAGATCGCGTCGGCGGGCTCACCCTTGGCGAGATACAACTTGCCGAGGACGAGCTGGGCGTGCGCGGCCCGGCGCGGATCGCCGTGGCTGTCGCGGAAGGCGGCGACCGCGTCGAGGAGAAAGACCTCCGCCGCGGCGTATTCACCCTTCGCGAGAGTGAGCTCGCCGAGGCCGATGAGGGCGAGTCCCCGTGCCCACCAATGACCGATCCGCCCCGCTGATTCCAGGCAGCGGAGGTAGCCGGCCTCGGCTTGCTGCGGAAGGTTCTGCGCACGCAGCGCGTCGGCCGCGAAAGCCTGCCAGAAAACGGCCTGTTTGATGTTGCCGCTTTTCTCCAGCTGCGGAATCGACTGGCCGAACAGCGCCGCCGCTTCGGCGAAACTGCCTTGGCTCAAGCGAGCCCGGCCCAGATCGGCCAGTAGCACCGCGCGGTTTCCCTGGTCGCCAACGGCACCGAACATTCTGACGCTTTCGGCGAAACAGGCCGCCGCTTCGTCGAAGTGGCCGCGGTGGTGGTTCAGCATGCCCTGGACCCGCCGGAGTTTCGCCTGGCAGCGGATGTCTTTCTCCGCCTCGAAAACCTGGGCGCTGGCGGCGAGCAGGCGGTCGACCTGGTCGGTGGCCCCACGCTCGAGCAGCGCCCGGCTCATGCCCAGCTGGGCCAGCGCCACCCCGTACGGATCTTCGAGCTGCTCGCTGATGAGCTGCGCCTGCCGGTAGAGCTCGATGGCGTCGTCGTAGTACTGCTGTTCCGTGGTCAGCAGCTCGCCCGCGAGGTTGCCGTTGTGCACCAGCAGCGCGGCTTCGGCCTGTCGATCCCCGGACCGGCGGGCGCATTCCAGCCCCAGCGACAGGGTCGTCGACCATGCCCCATAGTTGCTGCGCAGGTCGAAGTACCAGCTCAGCCTGTCCGCCATCACCGCGGCGTGGCGATCGAACCCCATTCCGTGTGCCGCGAAGGTCGCGTCCACCATGCTGTCGATCTCCGTGGTGAGCCAACCGATCGGATCCGCGTCGACGAGCTGTTCCAGCCCATGGTCGAGCGGGGACCAGCTGGCCTCCGGCAGTGGCAGGCGATGCCGCCGCCCCGGCCGCGCCACCTGTTCGACCCGGTCGACGAGCACCAGGACTGCGGCGATAGCGCGCTCGGCCGTGGCCCGGCGATACGCCGGTGACGCTTCTTCCTCGAACCTGCCCTGCGCGAACACCCGCACCAGGTCGTGGAACTGGTACCGGACCTGGCCGACGCCGTCGCATCTGACCACGCGCAGCACATGGATCTCGACCAGCCGGTCGACGATGCGCTGGCTGTCCGCCAGCTCGCCGCCGACAAGGGCGGCGGCTGGCCAGACCGGGAAGTCGCGCACCCGCAGGGTGCTGAGCAGCTGCAGGACGTTCCGTTCCTCGTCGGTGCAGGCGTGGTAGGTCAGTGCCATGCTCGCGCTGACCTCGAGGTCCCCGGCGACGAGTTCGTCGAGCCGGGTCTTCGTGTCGTCGAGGCGGTCGGCGAACTGGGCGAGCGTCCAGTGCTGGCGGACGCTCAGCCGCGTCGCGGCGATCCGCACGGCCAGCGGAAGCCTGCCGCAGGCGTCGACGATGCGCCGGGCCGCAGCGGGTTCGGCGGACACCCGGCTCTCGCCAAGGATCTGGGTGAGCAGCTCGAGGGATTCGGGCAGGTCCAGCGCGTCCACCAGCACCCGGTCGGCGCCGGACCACGCCGCCAGCGCGCTGCGGCTGGTGACCAGCACCATGCAGCCGGGCTCGTCCGGCAGCAGCGGAAGCAGCTGGGCCAGCGAGCCGGCGTTGTCCAGCACGACGAGCATCCGGCGGTTCCTGACCTTGGCGCGGAAGCAGACGCTCCGTTCCTCGGTGGTCTTGGGGATGAAGCGCCGGTCCATGCCGAGGTCGGCCAGCAGGTTGCCGAGGGTCCGGCCGGGATCGAGCGGCGTTTCCTCGAACCCGCGGAGGTCGACGAAGAGCTGGCCGTCGGGGAAGCAGTCCTTCATCTTGTGCGCCACGTGGACCGCGAGCGAGGTCTTGCCTGCCCCCGCCGGGCCGATGATCAGGCAGGGCCGCCGCGGCTGTGCCGGGTCCGCGCTGATCAGCGAAGTCCTGACGTCGTCGGTGGGGTCGGCGCGCCCGGTGAAATCGGGGAGGTCGCGGGGAAGCTGGGCCGGGGTCTGCCACTGTGTCAGCTCGCTCCAGTCGCTCCCGGCCGGGCCGGTTTCGGTGCTGAGCAGGGCTTGGCGCAGCACCTGCAGTTCGGCACCGGGTTCCAGCCCGAGGCCTTCGCGCAGCCGCACGTCGAGGTCGCGGTAGGTGGTGAGGGCGTCGGCCTGCCGCCCGCTCGCGATCAGCGCGCGCATCTGCCTGCCTGCCAACCGCTCATTGAAGGGGTTCGCCGCCACCAGTTCCGCCAGCTCGATGAGGACCTGCTCGTGCCTGCCGAGCGCGAGATCCGCGTCGATTCGGCAGCCGAGCACGGCGAGCCGTCGTTCGCCCAGCTGCGGGGCGTGCAGCTCGCGGATCACCGGGAGTGAGATGTCGGCGAAGGCGGGGCCACGCCAGAGCGCGAGCGCGGCACGGAGCGTGTCGGCCGCGGTGGCGGGATCTCCCGTGGCCATGGCGGCGATTCCCCGGCGCGCGGCGTCCTCGAAGGACAGCAGGTCGCAGTCCGCGGGGCTCACCGAGATGCGATAACCGTTCGGCACGGTCTGGATGAGCTGGCCCGCGGCGTCCGGCGAGCTGCCCGGTGAAAGGGCTTGCCGGAGCTGGGACACGTAGACCTGCAGTGCGGGCACGGCGGTCGATGGGGGCTTGCCCGCCCAGAGATCGGTGATCAGGCTCTGCCTCGACACCTCTTGCCCGGCGGAGACCAGGAGCAGTGCGAGCAGGTCGCGCAACTTCGTGCGGCGCGGCGTACACGTCCGCTCGCCTTCGTGAACCTCCAACGACCCCAGCAGGGCGAAGTACACGATCGCTGAACCCCTTACGCCAGTGCGGCGTCCCGCATCGGACTCGACGGGACGAGAACCCGCAGGTGGTGGCAACGATAAACCCTTACTTGCCGGTACATAGACCCCCCGTTAGCTCGTTTGGGTGAACCTTTTTAAGGCCATTCGCGCCGCGCGACGGGGGGCTCGGACTGGCAAACCGTAAACCTTGACACCTTCGAGTGGTACTACCAAACTATACATTGGTAAGACCAAGTGATCCAGCCCGGCCGACCAGGCCGGTCCCGGACCCCCCGCCGTACTCCGCCGTACAAACGGCGAAACGAGGTTTCGATGTCCTCCCCCGTGCGCTCGCCCCGCCTTCCGTCCCTGCCCGACGCCGTCCCGAACGCATGAAGAGCGCCAGAACGGAAGCGGGCAGCCAGGTGGTCCTGCTCCGGTTGCAACCGGGTGACCGGCTCATCGGCTCGCTGCACCGGCTGATGGACGAGTCGGAGCTGGTTTCGGGTGTCCTCGTCTGCGGGGTCGGCAGCCTCGCCGAGGTCACCGTGCGGGCGGCCACCACGGTCGACGGGCAGCACGGGTACACCCCCGCCATGCGCAGGCTCGGGCCGTGGGAGGTCACGTCCTTGCAGGGGCAGCTCGGCCGGGGCAAGACGGGCACGGTGGAACACCACGTGCACGGCACCTTCGCCGGCGCGCAGGGCCAGATCGTCGCCGGGCATGTGGACGACGGCGTGGTGCTGGTCACCCTGGAGATCGCGATCCTGCTCGTGCCCGGGGTCGGCTGGCTGCGCACCACCGCCAAGGAAAGCGTTGCGGTGGAAGGACTTCCCGTGCTGGAGCCGTACTGTCTCGAGCGCGCCGGGGCCGAGGTATGACCTCAGCCGCGCAGGCGCCGCAACAGCGCGTCGAACCCTTCGAAATGTCCGTCCACGGCCCGCATCGCCGCCTCGGCGTCGCCCGCGAGCACCGCCGCGTAGATCGGTTCGTGCAGGTCGATCATCAGCCGGGAGTCGTCGGCCAGCGGGTGCATGATCCGCCGGTTGCCCAGGATCTCCTGCCGCAGCACCCCGTGCAGGGCTTCCCCGAAGAACACGAGCGAAGAATTGAGCGAAGAGCGCATGAGGGCCTGGTGGAAGGCGATGTCCGCCTCGTCCACCGCGGTGTGCTCGGCGCTCGCCATCGCGTTCAGCGCCCGCTTCATGTAGGCGATGGGCACGGGTTCGGCGGCGAGCGCGGCCTCACGGGCGGCCTGCCGTTCGAGCCCGACGCGCACGGAATGCAGGGCGCCCCTGGACAGATCGGACGCCTGGATCGCCACGTTCAGCGCGAGCGTCAGCGATTCCGGGCGCAGTGATTGCAGGTACGTCCCGTCGCCGGCGCGGCGGCGCAGTACTCCCAACGCCTCCAGCAGCCGAAGCCGGTCGCGCAACGCGGGCCTGCTGACGCCGAGGTCCGCGGCCAGCGTCCGCTCCGGCGGGAGTTTCTCACCGACCGAAAGCCCGCTCAGCAACTCGAGCACCGCGGCGGAAACCGCGTCCCCGGCGAACACCGCGGGCGACGGCTGGGCGTCGCCCGGATCTTCCGACTTCACGGCCACCTTCCAGAACCACCAGGGACCCCGCACCACCAAGCGGATCAACTGTAACCCAGGCCGGTACCACCGGTCTGATTGATGGGAGCAACAGGATGGACATCGTGCTCAGCCAGGACTTGCTGGGTGAGGAAACCGAAGCGGAGCTCACCGGCTGGGAGGTCGACGACGGCGCGGAGGTCGGCAGTGGCGACGTCGTCGCCACCATCGAGACCGGCAAGGCCGTCGTCGAGATCGTCGCGCCCCGAGCCGGTGTCCTGCGGCGCAAGGCTGCCGGAGGCGACCTGCTCGAGCCAGGGGCCGTACTGGGGAGCGTCGCATGAGCGACTTCACCTTTCTCGCCGGGCCGGGTGTCAAGGCTTTGTATGACATGAACCTGATCCGGCGGTTCGAACAACGGCTCGGCCGGTATTCCGAGGAGGGACTGATCCGCGGGTCGACCCATCCCGCGGTGGGCATGGAGGCGGTGGCGGTGGGCGTCAGCATGGCGCTCGAGCCGCAGGACAGCATCGCCAGCAACCATCGCGGGCACGGGCACTGCCTGGCCCGCGGCGCGGACCCGGCCCGCCTGTTGATGGAGATCTTCGGCCGCGCGGGCGGCTATTCCCGCGGCAAGGGCGGGTCGATGCACGTGGGCATCCGCGAACTGGGCATCCTCGGCACCAACGGCATCGTCGGCGCCGGGATCGGCCTTGCCACGGGGGCCGCGCTGGCTCACCGGCTGCGCGGCACCGACGGCGTCGCGGTCGCGTACTTCGGGGACGGCGCGATCAACCAGGGCGTGTTCCACGAATCCCTGAACCTGGCCAGTATCTGGAAGCTGCCGCTGGTGCTGGTGTGCGAGAACAACCGGTACGCGCAGTCCGCGGCGCTGAGCGACATGGTCGTCGACGATCGGCTCGAGCGGCGCGCGGCGCCGTTCGGGGTCCCGGCGACCACAGTGGACGGGATGGACGTCGAGGCCGTCCACGACGCCGCCAGGACGGCCACCAGCCGGGCGCGCAAGGGGCTTGGGCCCGAGCTGATCGTGGCGGAGACCTATCGCTTCCTCGGGCACATGGTCGGCGACACCGAGATCTACCGCGACGAAGCGGAGGTCGAGCAGTGGCTGAAGCGGGATCCGCTGACCGAGCTGTCCGAGCGGCTCATCGCCGCCATGGTCCTGTCGAGGTCCCAGGTGCGTGACATCGACACCGACGCGGTGAACGCGGTGGACGCGGCCGAGCGGCTGGCCGGGCTGGAACCCTTCCCCGAGGCGGCCGAAGCCGTCGAGAACGTCTACGAGGTGACCCGATGAACGTGCGGCAGACGACGGTGTGGCGAGCGTTGAACACCGCCTTGCATGATGCGATGAGAGAGGACGAACGGGTGTTCGTGATGGGCGAGGACATCACGAAGTGGGGGACCGGCGGCGGGATCTACGGCGTGACCCGCAAACTGGTCGACGAGTTCGGGGAGGAGCGGGTCCGGGCCACGCCGATCAGCGAGGAGGCGATCGTCGCCGCCGGGGTGGGCGCGGCCATGCTCGGCCTGCGCCCGGTCGTCGAGCTGATGTACTCCGACTTCACGCTGCTGGCCATGGACGGCATCGTGAACCAGGCGGCCAAGGCGCACTACATGTTCGGCGGGCAGTTCAGTGTCCCGATGGTCCTGCGCACCAACGGCGGTGCGGGCATCGGCAAAGCCGGGCAGCACTCCCAATCGCTCGAGACGCTCTTCGCGCACATTCCTGGCCTCGAAGTCGTGCTGCCCACCACGGCGGACGACGCTTACGGACTGCTGCGCGCGTCGATCAAGACCGAGAATCCGACGATCTTCCTTGAGCACAAAGCGTTGTACACCACCAAGGGGCCGGTCACCGGCGAGATACTGCCGCTGGGGGTGCCCGCCGTCCGCCGCACCGGCACGGACGTGACGGTGGTCGGCACGCAGCAGGGTGTGCTCCGGTCGCTCGCCGCGGCGGAGCGGCTCAGCGACGCGGGGGTGTCGGCCGAAGTGGTGGACCTGCGCGGGCTCTACCCGCTGGATCTGGACCCCGTTTTCGATTCGGTACGCCGCACCCGGCGGCTCGCCGTGGTCCACGAGGCGTGCGGGCCCTACGGGTTCGGCGGCGAGATCGTGTCGAGGGTGGTCGAGGCCTGCTGGTCCGAACTCGACGAGGCACCGGTGCGGGTCACCGCGGCGCGGTCCCCGATCCCCTATTCGGAGGTACTGGAGAACGCCGTGGTTCCCCAGGTCGACGACGTGGTGCGGGCCGTGCTCGCGCTGGTGGGCGACAGGCACGCGGTGTCGGGTGCCTGAAAACCGCCCGTCTGTCCTGGTCACCGGCGCGGCGCGGGGGATCGGGCGGGCCATCGCGATCCGGCTGGTCGTCAGCGGCTGGGCGGTGGGGATGATCGACGTGCGGCCGGACGTCGTCGAGGCCGCGAGGGAGATCGGGGCCGTCGTGGGTTACTGCGCCGATCTGCGCGACACCACGGCGGGCGGCCGGATCGTCGCGGATTTCGTGGACCGGGCCGGCGGGCTCGGCGGGCTGGTCAATTGTGCGGGGACCTGTCATCGCGAGTCCTTCGAGGAGATCACCCGCGTGGAATGGGACATCGACCTCGCCACCAATCTCACCGCGTTGTTCTTTCTCTGCCAGGCCGCGGTCTTCCCGCATATGAAGGCGCGGAAACGCGGCCGGATCATCAACGTCGCCTCGGTCTCTGGCAAGGTCGGCGGCATCGGGCCGGTCCACGAGGACGGTCGTGGCGGCCGGTCCGGGCCTGCCTACGCCGCGTCGAAGGCGGGGGTGATCAACGTGACCCGCTGGATGGCCCGCGAGGTCGGGAAGTGGGGGATCACGGTCAACGCCGTGGCGCCGGGGCCCATCGAGTCGGCCATGACCGCCGGTGCCGAGTATGCCGTGTCGGAAGTGCCGATGGGGCGGCTCGGGAGGCCGGACGAGATCGCCGCGGCGGTCTCGTATCTGCTCTCGGCGGACGCGGCCTTCGTCACCGGCGCTGTGCTTCACGTAGACGGCGGCATCGTGCTCGCCTAGCGCGTCAGGGCTTGGTCCGCGAAGCAAAAGGTATTACCATTACACGATTTGGTTGTACCAATAGCGAGCCGGGAAGGGCCCGGGTCGACGACCGAAAGGGAGAAACCCGTGCCGACAAGGATGTTTCCCCGGCGGAGGACGGGCGCGGCGACCGTGACCCGGCCGGACGGCGGTGAGCCCATCGGGCGCCTCGCGACGGCGAGTTTCATGGGCACCGCCATCGAGTTCTTCGACTTCTACGCCTACAGCATCGCCGCCGCCCTGGTGCTCGACAAAGTCTTCTTCCCCCTGCTGGACCCGGTCAGCGGGAAGCTCGCGGCTTTCTCCACCTACGCGGTCGCTTTCCTGTCCCGGCCGCTGGGCGCCATGCTCTTCGGGCATTGGGGGGATCGGATCGGCCGCAAGGCGATGCTGATCTCGTCGCTGCTGCTGATGGGCCTGTCCACCTTCGCGATCGGCCTGCTGCCCGGCTACGCGACGATCGGGGTGCTGGCGCCGATCCTGCTCGTCGTCCTGCGGTTCCTGCAGGGCATCGGGCTCGGCGGCGAATGGGGCGGGGCGGCACTGCTCGCCACCGAACACGCCCCGCCGGGCAAGCGCGGCCTGTACGGCATGTTCCCGCAGCTCGGCCCGTCGGTCGGCTTCATCGCCGCCAACGGCCTGTTCCTGCTGATGGGCATCTGGCTCACCGACGATCAGTTCAAGGGCGGCGGCTGGCGGATCCCGTTCCTGTTCAGCATCGTGCTGGTGCTGATCGGGCTGTACGTGCGGGTGCAGCTCAGCGAAACCCCCGCGTTCATGAAAGCGTTGAAGGAAAAGGCGGTCGAACGGGTGCCGCTGGTGCCTTTGCTCAAGGAGCAGTGGCGACAGCTGCTGCTGGGCTCGGGCGCGATGATGGTGCAGTACACGCTGTTCTACACCGCCACGGCGTACTGCCTGTCCTACGGGACGAGCGTGCTCAAGATCCCCAAGAGCACCATGCTGACGCTGACCTTGCTGGCCGTCGTCGTGCTGGGCTTGTGCACCGCGTTCACCGCGATCGTCTCGGACCGGTGGGGGCGCCGCCGTGTGCTGCTCGGCGCGTGTGTGCTCGCGGTGGGCTGGGGGCTGGTGATGTTCCCGCTGATCGATTCGAAGAACTCGCTGCTCATCTTCATCGCGCTGGCGGGCGCGCTGGGCGTGATGGGGCTGAGCTACGGCCCGATGGGCGCCTACCTGCCCGAGCTGTTCCAGACCCGCTACCGCTACACCGGCGCCGCGCTCGCCTACAGCCTCGGCGGGGTGCTCGGCGGCGCCCTGCCGCCGTTGATCTCGACCGGGCTGCAGGCGGATCTCGGCAGCTGGGCCGTCGGCGGGTACGTCACGCTGGTCGCGCTGATCAGCTTGGGTTGCGTCGCCGCGCTCCGTGAGACAAAGGATCGCGCACTCGACTAATCCGCACCGTATTGTCATTGATAATGGTTTACGCTGTCACACTTGCGCACCCCTTGACGTAACGAAGATTCTGCGTTATCAACGCTTATGATGGAAAGCACGACGCGTTTGTCTAAACGGAATATATCTGCGACCGAAGGGAGATCTGTGCGATCTCGGCGCGCTAGTGCGGCCCTTCTGGCTGCTACGGCGTTGCTTGCAGGTGGCTGCACGATAAACACGCCAGCGTCAGCTCCGGCGACTTCCGCGCCTGCTGGGCCTAAGATCGGTGGTTCTTCCTCGCCTGAGAGCACGGGTGAGCCGAAGAGTCCTTCGGGCTCCACTGCGGTGGACAAGTCAGTGAAGGACGACGTGATCGGAACGATGATCACGGCCGAATCGTATCAGCGAAGTGCCTCCTCGATCGGCGAGGGTGAGGTGATTCTCGTGGACGTCACGATAACCACGGGGTCGAAGTTCTACGAGTCGGTGAGTCACAGCGACTTTTCTCTGGTTCCGGATAGTGGCGAGGAGATTCCGACAACGGTGAGCGTCGAGAGTCAGATGCGGGCCGCAGGCAAAGAGCCTTTGGCGAGCGCCGGAGTGGCCTCGAACCAAACCGGTTCAGGCTGGATCGCCTTTACGGTATCCGCAAAAAATAGTCAGAAACTGACTCTCCGGTTCAAGCGGCTCGGTGGCAAGGTTGTGGACTCGGGTGAGAAAATACCACCCAAGAGTTTTGATATCACACTCGCTGGCTAGCGTTCATCAGCGCAATGATCATGGGCTCGTGACAGTATGTGTCACGAGCCCATGACCATTTTGTGCTTTGCGTAAGCAGTCCCTGTTGCCAGACGCCGACGTTGACGCAGGTATGCGGGGGTCGACCGAGGGCTTGACCGGGTCCGGCGGTGTGTGCCAAAAGTCATTCCTGTGGATGTAAAACGGCCGCTCCGGAAGCGAAGCTTCCGGAGCGGCCGGGTGAGCAGTGAACCTGCTGAGTCAGCAGGCCTTGATGGATGAAGCGTGGTCGCTGAATTTACCCAGACTCGACACTTTCTTGCCCGGATTGATAGTGATCTTCTTGCCGGAGAAGTTCTTGTCCTGGTACAAGCAGTATTTGTCTTTGGTGTGGTTGTACACCGACGAAGCCTTGTTGTCGAAGTCGGATTTGCCAAGGTCGGAATCGTCATTGCCCGCAGGCAAGGTGTACGAGTCGCCCTTGTAGTTCGAGTGCTGCCACAAGCAGACGGTGCCCTTGGCGCATTCGGGACCCGCGACGTTTGCCGCGGCGTTTGCTGCGCCGACCGTGACGCCACTCATCACGGCCGCCACTGCGACAGCACCGGCGACAGTCGCGACGCGGCCCGTGATACGAGGGATCTTCATGGTGTTCGAACCTTTCCTCTTCACATCGTGGATAGCCAGCCTGATTCGGATATGGGCTGGCGAGGGCATGGATTGGAAGAAGCCGAACCAGTCAAGCATGGAAACATGACGACGAAAAGGCCTCGACGGCAAAAGTGTGGCGGGAGCGCGGTATTTTTGCTGCTTCTTTAGTTGTCAAGGATGACGCAATTCTGGTGTAAATAATAATATGATCATTTTTGTGGTTGCGCGGCAGGATCTCCGCGCCGTCAGCAGTGAGTGGTCCGACCAAAGTGCTGGAAGGTAGTACCAAGACCGCTCAAGGTGATAGCCTGGGTAATAGGCACAGGGCTCGATCAGGCGCGCGTGAAGGCGGGGGACATGGAGAACGGGTCGAAGGTGGCGGCTGGGGTGGTCGCCGCGCGGTACCGGGCTGATCCGCTGACCGCGAAACTCGCCACCGTGATCCGCTCACTCGGGCCGGGCGGCAAGCTGCCCAGCGAACGGGACCTGGCGACCGAACTCGGGGTGAGCCGGACGGCGTTGCGCGATCGGCTGCAGCTGCTCGAGGCGCTGGGCGTGCTGCGCCGCGCGGTGGGTTCCGGCACGTTCATTCAGCGGATCGAGCCGAGTGGGCTCGCGATGGGCCTGCACATCGCCTTGACCGCTTCTCAGCTTGACTTGAGCGCGCTGCACAGCGTCCGGGTGGCGCTGGAGCGCCAGGCCGCGATCGAAGCGACGCTCTTCCAGGATCCGGTGCTGATCGCGTACCTCCGCAAGGCGGCGGATCGGATGAGCCTGGCCGAGGACGACGACGCGCTCGACGAGGCCGACGTCGAGTTCCACCACACCCTGGTGCAGGCAGCGGACAACCCGGCGCTGACGTTCTTCGCGGCGGCGCTGGCCGGGGTGATCCAGGAGGCGCTCGCCGGGCGCCGAGCCGGGCTCCGCCGGCTGGCGGGGGAGCGCGAGCTGATGATCGACGTGCACGAGCGCATCTACCAGGCGGTGGCCTCGGGTGACCCGGCCGCGGCGGCCGCCGCGGTCGACGGCCATTTCGCGGCGTTCGACCAAGCGATGGCGGAAATCGCCCGGCAGGAGCGGGAAGGCAACGCACCGTCGGCCGCCGCCCGGCGCTGAAGAACCTCATTCCCCGGCGTCCCCCTTGTCGTGGGTGAGCACCCGGGTCAGCAGGGGAATCGCCCGGCGGGTGAAGGTGAGCAGCAGCTGCGGCCCGACGAAGATCGCCCCGAGCGGCTCGTAGTCGAGGATGGCGAGCCCGGCCACCCGCCCGTGCCGGTCGAGCGCGGGTGACCCGCTGTTGCCCGTCTGTAGCGCGACCTCGGCGATGAAGTTGGCGTCGTCGTGCGAGACCACCGGGCCGCTGCTGATCCGACGCTCGCCGGTGGGATAGCCCGGCACCGAGATCATTTCGCCGTCCCGAATGGTGTTGTGCCGCAACGAAAGCACCTCCACGTCGAGATCGGGCACGGCCAGCATGGCGAGGTCGGCGGTGCCAAGGTCGCCGCCGGTGAGGATCCGGTCGCGCTGATACGAGATCAGCGCCAGGTGCCTGTCCTCGCCGTATCGCCGTAGTGGGAGCGTGGCCGACGCCGCGACCTGCCTGCCTTCGCCGACTTGGAGGCCGTGCACCGGCTCCGGGTCGATGACGTGCAGCGCGGTGAGGAC
Source organism: Amycolatopsis sp. H20-H5 (assembly GCF_035828755.1). NCBI lineage: Bacteria > Bacillati > Actinomycetota > Actinomycetes > Pseudonocardiales > Pseudonocardiaceae > Amycolatopsis > Amycolatopsis sp. H20-H5. The sequence continues at coordinate 37,301 of NZ_JAYMZS010000021.1, forward strand.
GAATCCCGGCGCGACCACAGTGCCGGTGCCGATGACGGTGCCGTGGACTCCGTGGACAGGGAGCACCGCGGGCGGGAAGTGGATCTCGGTCATGGTGTTTTCCTTGGGTTCAACGAATGTGGAGGCCGTTGCCGGCCACGATCAGATCGGGATCGGTGAGCTGGGGATTGAGTTCGGCGAGCCGCTCGACGGAGAGGCCGAGCCGGTGCGCGTAGGAGGTCAACGTCGTTCCCGGCGCGACCACCTCGATCCCGGCCGGTCGGACGCCGATCACCAGCCGTTGCCCCACGGTGAGTCCCCGGCGCGGGCGCAGGCCGTTGTCGGCGGCGATCTGCTCGGCCGGGACATCGTGCAGGACGGCCACCGACGCGAGGGTTTCTCCTGGCGTCACGACGTGAGCGGGCCGCTCCTGGGCCGGGGGAACGGGTGGGGGCGGCGGGCTGGTGACCGAAGTGGACGGTGCCGGTGCCGAGGTGGTGGCCGTCGGCTCCGTCGTGCTCGACGCCGCCGAGGAAGCGGCCGTCGTGGACTGGTCGCCGCGCTGGGTTTCGACCAGCGCCACGCCCAGCACGACCAGGAACAGGATTCCCGCGGCGCCGAGCAGAATCTTCCTTCGGTGGAAGGTGATCACGTCGAGAGTGCTGGTCAGCACCGCCTGGGTCCGCAGCCGGAAGTAGGCGAGTTCGCGGTTGACCTGCGGCCGGGTGAGTCGGTTCTTCATTGCTTTCTCCTTGACTGGTAAGGGTTTATGGCGAGGACGGTGGCTTCGGTCCTGCCTAAGGTGGCCTGGCGGTGAGGTCCACTTGTTCCCGGAAGTCGTCGGCGGCCATCCCGAGCCAGTGCACGAACGGGATGTTGAGCACGCCCGCTGCGTCCAGTGCGGCAACGAGGACCGCGAGGGCGGCGGTGAGCACCAGCGCGCGCTTCAGGGCTGACGCCTCGCGCCAGAACTCGAGCAGGGAGTCGATCGGCCGTGTGGCGTGGCCTTCCAGTCCTCTGTGGATAGTGGTTGCCGGTTCGGCTGACGCCCGGAGTGACCACCAGGCCGAGGCGGTCAGGGTGGCGTGGATGGCCGCCGCGACCAGGAAACCGAGGTGCAGGCCGGATAGGGCGGTCGCCAGGACGAAGGCGAGTGACGTGGTCGTGACGCCGAGGGCGAAGGCCTTGACGCTGCCGGTGCTGAGACCGGCGACCGCACCGGCGAGCCCCAGCACCGGTAGCAGCAGGGGCACGAGCGCGTAGCCGGGCGTCACGCCGAGAGCCACCAGTGCGAGCGTGCTCAGCGCGGACACCACCATGACCGTCCTGAACCGTGCGCCGAGACTCGGGAGGAGCAGCAGCCCTGCCAAGGCGACGGCGATGGCCCCGCTGGTGAGCAGGTGCACGTTCGTCAACGTCAGCCCGGCCGACGTGGCGAGCGGGACCGTCGCGATCGCGCCGAGCGACGTCAGCCCGGCACCGGAACCGCCGAGCAGCCCGAGGATCACGGGGCGGAACCAGCGTTGCGGCAGCTCGGCTGCCCTCCCGATCACCTGCGCGGCCTTACGCGCCGGGAGACCGTCTTCGATCGCCTTGTCCAGGACCTCGTCGTGAAGGCGCCTCAGCTCGGCTCGCGCTGTTTCCCAGGCGCGCTGCGCTTCGTCCACCTGGGCGGCTCCGGCCGCGCGTAAGGCGTTCTCCAGCTCGCGAAGACGTTGACGGGCTTCGAAGACGTGTCGTGACCTGTCCTTCAGATCCTGGCTGAGCGTCGGCGCCTCCGACAGTGTCTTGCCCGGCCAGAGGAGCGCGGCTGCTCGCTCTTCGAACTGCTCCGCGCGGTCGACAGCGTGGGCGGAGCGGCGGGTCAACTCCTTCAGCCGCGCCCGACGCGTCTTGACCTCGGCCTCGCCTTCCGGCTCCGGGCCGTCGCGAAGTGCGAGCGACCCGAGTTGGGCCGCGCTGGCCGCGCGTCGATGAAACTCGGCGAAATTCGCCGGAGGCGCGACGAAGCCCTTGTCCGCGTGGAGTTCTCGGCCACGGACGACGATGCCGGTCATGCCGAGCCGATCGAGGTCGGCCGCGAGCTGGTCGAGCCGCCCGGGAGCGGCGTCGGTGATGTGGAGGACACCGCCCGGCCGCACCGCCATGACGACTTCGGCGAGGCCGAACCCGGTGTATCCGTCGTCGATCGACCAGTGGATTTCGTCGTGGCCGGTGGGGACGAGCCGAGCCAGGAGCGTGTCCGGGGCGTTGGTGGCGATCCGCAGGACACCCTCGGCCGCCGCGGCGCGAAGTCGCACCGAACTCCCGGCCATCGTCAGCCATGGGCTGATCTCGAGCGCGGACTCCAGCTGACCGCGTGACACACCCAGCTTCCACCGGACGAACAGCGACGATCGGACACCGCCGGGACTCGCTCGCAGGAGCGTCAGCACCCGCGCGGCGAGGATGGGCGAGAGGTCGGGCAGCGGGTGACGCCGGGTGACGGTCCGTTCGGTCGCGCCCGGATCCTCGGCGTGACCGCCTTCGTGCTCGAAGAACCGGCGCACCTCGTCGGCCGACCAGAGCGCGTTGAGCAGGTCGTAATCGGCCGCCGACAGGTGGGTGCCGAGGCCGGCGGTCACCGCGAGCAGGCCTCGCACCGGTAGCGGCCGGGCGTGCAGGAACACGGTGTGCCCGTGGGGGACCCGGGTGCCCGGCGGAACCAGTTCGCGGCCCGCCAGTACGACGTCCGCGTCGGCGAGGTACCGCCGCAGCCGGGCTTGCGCGAACACGCCGAGTCCACGGCCGGACAGCCTGGCCGCACCCATCTTCGGGAAGCCGGTGATCGCCAGTACGGCGAGACCGCCGAGCACGGTCAGTGTGCCCAGGTCGGATCCTTGCCAGAGCAGGAGATCCGTTGCGGTCAGGAAGCCGGTCGCGGCGAAGATCGCCGGCCGCCCGCCCCGCCTCCACGCTTCAACGGTGCGCCGGTTGGCCCGGCCTATGAGCTTCTGCGCCGCCACCATGGCGAGTGCGACGACCTCGGCGAAAAGCGCCAGGGACACCACGAACACAGCGAGTTCGACCGCTTCGGGTGCTCGACCGGTGTCGTTGAGCATGCGGCCCACGACGGTCCCGAAGAGCGCACCGGCGACACCCCAGCCTGGACCTGCCGGTTTCCGGTTCGCCAGGCTGCGTGCCTGGTCGGCGGCGGCCAGCCCGGCCAGCCCGACGATCTGCGCGTTGATGTCGTTGCTCAGCAGCACGTCCAGCTGCAGCCAGCCGTACTGGTCGGGGCCCCAGAGACCGGCCGGTACCGCCCGCACCCACGTGCCGAGCGCGGTGGTGGGTTCGAGGGCCGCGTCCAGCAGTTCGGTCAGCGCGTCATGGGTACCTGGCGGCAGCAGCGTGGTGCCGAACCGGCCGGTCGCGGCGACGGTGACGAGTTTCGCGGCCACCTCGAGCTGACCGGGGGTCAACCCGATGGCTGGACCGAACCTCGCCCGCAGCAGCTCCTCGGCCACGCCAGCGCCGTCCAGGACGTAGAGCTCCAGCCTGCCACCGCGGTCGAGATGGCCGGACCGGACCGGCAGCCCGGTCACCGGATGGGTGAACGGCCGGGTCAGCTCCTTCACGGTGGCCTTGAGTTTTCCGCCGCCGAACCCCAGCGCGACCAGATTCGGTCCGTCCGACCGGCCCAGCAGGAACTCCCGCGACGCCCCGGCCACGGTCTCGAGCCACCGCGCTTCGTCCAGACTTCCGCCGTAGCCGGAAATGAGCGCGGGACGCACCGTCGTGCTCCAATGGCGGAGTAGTTGCTCGGGTGCTTCCCTGCCTCGCAACCGCTTCACTTGCTTGGCTGTCGCGGACAACGGCACCGACTGCGTCAGCAACGCGCTGTGCAGGCCGCCCCACGGTTTGAGCGTGAAAGCGAGATGGTCGAGCTTGGCGGCGATCGTGTTCAGCGTGGTGCCCGGCACCCTGGCCCGGACGGGATGGGCTCGCCGGATCCGGTCCCGCAGGGCGGTGACCTCGTCGTGCAGCGCGTCGACCCCGGCCTGCGACTGCTGGTCGGAGCCGACACGGCTCATCGCCCGCTGGGTCAGGCGGGATAGTTCCCCTTCCGGATCAGCGCCGCCTTGGCCGTGGTCGACGAGCAGGAACGCACTGGCGGCGTCCTCGACGGTGGTCGCTTGCTCCAGCGCGAAGAGGTCGGCGAGTAGCTGGGTGAGGCCGGTTTCCCTACCGGCACTGGTGACCTGCTCGACCCTGTCCAGGAAGTCGAGCAGGTACTGGACTTCGGCGTCGTGGCCGATCCAGTGGGGCTCGTCGAGGTGACGCTCTTCGTGCTTGAGCACGAGGGCGAAGATCCTGGTGAAGGTCTCGTGGGGCAGTGTGGCCAGCCAGCGTTGCCACCGCTCGAAGACGGGGGCGAACATCAGGTGGTGCACGACCCCGCGGTCGTCCCGCCAGGTGTAGATCTCCAGCCCGTCGAGCAGTTCCGCGGGCATCCCGGCGGCGGCGAAGGCATCGTCGACGGTCGAATTCCTTGGCAGGACGTGGAGCACTGTCCCCGGTGTGAAAGGCAATTTCGACGACTTGGCGGTGTGCCGCCCGGCGTGCTCGCCGAGCCGGGCCACGAGCAACGGGACCGCCGCGCCCTGCTGGTGGGTCATTCCCTTGGCGAGGGGGCCGCCGACCCGCGTTTCCGCTTCATGGATCGCGATGCCCAGCCGCAGCGCCCGGCGATGCACGCTCCGCATCGCGGCGTCGATCTTTCGTGGTGAGAGGTCCGCTTCACCGGCCTGGTCCTGGCTGAGTTCTTCCAGCAGCCAGTAGTGCTCGTCGGTGGCGCGTTTCAACAGGGCCTGGACGTTGCGAATCGTCATCCGGCGGGCAGCCGTGGCCGCGATCTCCGTGAACTCACGTTCTGCCTGGTGGAGAGCGGCTTTCCCGGCGCTTCGCGCCGCCTCCAGATCTTCGTCCCGCTGTACCTGCTGCGCGGCGATCATGGCCACGCGGGCGGCGTGGAGCTTGGCGGTGAGCGGGGCCACCTTGTCCCTGCCGAGCGCGAGCCGGTAGGTGTGGCTGTGCGGGCCGCGAAGCCGGTGGTAGGCCTTTCCGAGTTGCTGGTTTATCCGGCCCGCCGACGCCGGGTCGACGTCGGAGAACACCGACCAGCCGTTCTGGACCATCCACAGCGTGATCACCGCGCCGATCAGGACGGTCGCGGTGGCACCGCCACCGAGCGCACCGGTCACGGCGACACCCAGGCCCGCCCGGAACCGCGCGGACGCGTGTTTGCCGGCGTACTCCAGTTGGCGGACGCCGTGACGGCGACCGCTGCGCAGCCAGATCCTGGCCGCCGCGAGGTTTCCGGTCACACTCGCCGTTCCGGCGAGCAGCACCAGCCAGGGGTACGGGGCGTCCACCGGATCGAGAATCGTCGCGAGGACGGTGTGGGCGGCGATGCCCACGGAAATCGCGATCGAGGCCGCGATCGTGTACCCGCTCAGTCGTCTCGCCAACGACGAGTTGGTGGACAGCGACCACGCCACCAGCGGGATCGTGCTCAAATAGGTGACGTCGTGCAGCCAGTTGACCCACACGGTCGCGCTCTGTGAGTGGCTGGCGAGCCAGTATTCCGCCGCGGTCGTCATGACCAGCACCGCGACGCCGAGGAGCAGTCCCTTCAACCCCTCGCGCCGCGACAGCCCACCCTGGTCGAGTTCGTCGTGACTGTCGCTGTACACGACCGCACTGCGGAGCCCCTGGACCATCGCACGCCACCGAGCCAACGCCGAAGGCACACCGTTTCGCGCGCCTCGCTGGACGAGCCAGTGGACTTCGTCGGTGAACTCACGCAAAGCGGCGTGGGCGGCGGCCAGCGCGTGTTCGCGGTCTTCGGCCGATCGCGCCCGTCGGAGCGCGCGATCGTGCGCGGTCAACTTGCGGTGGTGCGGATCGGTGAGGTCGATCATCAAGGTGCGCGACAGTGTTTCGGCCGCTCGGTCCAGCCTGGCGGCTTCACTGAAACGGTCTAGGCCCAATTGCTTCCGCAGCAACAGATTTTCGGCCGATTCGGCGTCGGCGACCTGATCCAGCAACACCTGCGCCTGCTCTTGCGCGGCTCGCAGTTCGGCGTGCGCGGCATCGAGCAACCGCCGTGTCGCGGCGGCCGCCGCCCGCTCGTTCATGACGTCGGGCACCCCTGGTGGCGCGCGCGGGCCGCGCACAGCGCCCAGGATGCGAGTCAGGTCGTGTGGCGCGAGATCCAGCAGTACCAGCACTTCGCCGGGGGACATGCCGGTGGCGGCCAGCCAGGCGGCGAGCTGGTCGCGAATCCGCACCCTCTGCTCGTAGACCGCCCGCGACCGTCGCACCACGGGACCCGCCGCGATGATCCGCGCGCGTAGTTCGGCAGCCCCGCTCAACACCGGCGGCCCGGCGCGGTCACCGCGCATGAACGCCGCCCAGTACACCGCGAAGGCGATCATCGTCGCCGCCCCGGCCACCAGGATCACGGTGGCCACGCCCGGGACTCCCGTGCCCGCGACCGGCAGCAACCCGGCGAGCGCCTGCTCACCCGCCATCGCGCCGGCCACTTGCCCGGCGGTCTTCAGGAAATTGCCCCCGGTGCTCCCGAAGGTGCGCTTCTGGTCGTTCGCCTCGCCGGGGTACCGCCGGTGAGCGATCTCGTACCGGCCCGCGATCACCCCGTTCGATCCGACTTCCTCCAAGACGTAGGTGACCAGGACCGCGAGCGGGAAGAGCACGGGAGCGACGTGCGCGCCGAGCCAGAAGGAAACACCGCCACCCAGCACGGTGACGGCCATGATGAGCATGAAGATGGCCGTCCGGCGCTGAAGAAGCCGCGTCAGCGCCGGAATGAGGAGGAGCACCCCGGAGATCGTGGCTCCGTAGGCGGTCCAGCCTGCCGCGCTCGCGTGCCCAGTCAGGTTGAGCGCGGGCACCCGGACGCCGTCGAACGCTTCGATCGTGAAGCCGACGACTGCCGCGAACACGGCGGTCACCAGGTAGAACGGGTTCTTCAGCGAGGTGAGCGAGCCGGTGAGGGCAACCTTCAACGGCAGGATCGCCCGGTCCGGCCGCTCGGGCGTCATCGTGGAGAACATGGCGGCCGCGCCGATGACGGCGAGTCCGGCCATGACCAGCCCGCCCAGGTGCGCGCCGAGTGCCGACAGCCGGTCCAGCAGCACGCTCAGTCCCAGGTTCACCCCGAAGTCCACGACGAGGATGATCGCGCTCGCGCCGAAACGCTGTGCACTCTCGCCTCGCCGCTGACGATGACTGTCCGCCTGGGACACCTTTTCGTTGATGAAATCGTAGATCGCCGACCACGGATTGCCGAAGTAGCCGACGAAGAACGCCGCGGCCAGGTACAGCGGAGCGGACTGCGCGAGGCCGTAGGCCGTGAACGCCATGCCCATCGCGAGCATCGAGGTGACCGCGAGGCCGCGTCTGGACAGCGAACTCCAGGTCTGCTGCAGGACGAAGCCGGCGAGGTTGCCCGTCATCGCGACCCAGAACAACGTCCCGCCGCTGAGGTGGAACCCGGGATCGGGCAGGAGCACCGCCGGGCCGTAGATGCCGAGGATCTCCACCGTGGCACCGAAGGTCCACGCCGCAATCCTGCCCGGCCCGGGAGGTCCGAGCCGGTACCGGGTAGTGCGGACGCTCGGTGCCGTGCGGTACTTGGCCAGCTGGCCGCGAAGACGCGCGACAGCTCGTCCGGCAGCGTGTTTCCGGCTTTCGACGCCCCGCGCGGAGAGCAGCGTAAGTCTGTCTTCGGCCTCCCGCAGGGCTTGCGCGGCGTGGGTGGCGAACACGTTCCGCCACACGCCGGGGTACGGCAGGGGAAGGGTTGTCGCGTCATCTCGCCGGGCACGAAGGAGCCTGGCGGCCTCCCGCAGGTTGCCGATGCTGGTCGCGGCCAGCTTGTCGAGCCCGGTCAGGAAGCGTCGGGTCAGCCACGAGTCGGCGGCGGCTTCCGGGTCGGTGGCGCGCTCCGTCAGGTCTGCGACGACCTCGCGCCGCCAGTCCGTGGTGAAGCCGATCTCCGCCGCGAGGTGGTCACGCACGACTGTGTTCACCAGGTCACCGGCTTCGGCCACGACGTGCACCCGCAGCCAGCCGCGCGAATCCACCTCGACACGGTTGTCCGCGCGCTGGGCTCCGAGACGTTCGTCGTGCAGGTGTACCAGCACGAACGGGGGCGCCCGGGACCCGTTGGCCGCCAAACCCAGCGCGGTCAGCGCGGGACCGTTGAACTGGCCTTGGAGCAGTTCGCGGACCGCTTGCCGTAGCTGCTGAAGCCGGGTGTCGATCCCGTCGTGGTGGGGCGGCAGTGTCACCGAGGCGCCTAGCGCGTCGATGATTCGCTGCGTGGCTTCAGCCCGTTCCACGCCGAGAAGCTCTGTGCTGCCTGTGGACTGACGGACCGCGGCCGCGATCACGCGTGTCAGGTCACGCAGGGCCTGACGCGCTTGAGTCTTGTCCACCTCGACATCGTCCAGCGCACTCAGCGACGTGGACACCGCGCGCGGATTCGCGGCCAGATCGTGCTCGAACGGCACCACCGTGTGGTCCAGTGGCGTCGCGAGTTCCGGCGCGATCCGATAACGGCCGTTGTCGTCGACCGTCAGGAAGCCGTGGTCGACCAGATCGGCCAGCCAGCCGTCGTCCCAGTCCAAGTGCTCAGCCGGAATCGTGAGACGGTAACGGCGGCCCGTCTCTCGCGCGTAGGCGTCGATATTCTGCCGGATCTCTGCTGCGGAGAGGGAAACAGCGTCAGGTGAGCCTTCGCGCCTGGCTTGCGTGATCATGCCCAGCACCACACCGAACAGGGCTGATCGCGTCATCGGCGCATTGGCGAGCCACGGTTCGGTGACCGGCGCGATGACGCCGTCGACCTTGGTGCGGCGGCGGAAACGCCATCCGGTCAGTATCGCCGCCAGTGTCACGGCCACCGCGGCCAGGCCACCGATGCCGAGAGGGGTGAGACCGTGACCGTGCGGTGCCGGGGCCGGTGGCACCGGCTGGGCAGGCGGTTGCACCGGCGACTCCACCGGCTGCTTCGCGGGCTGCGGCAGGGGAGTGCCCGGCAGGACGACACCGGGGGGCACGGTGATTTCCTGCCCGACGACCAGTGCACCGCCGTTTGCCTCGGCCCATGCCCGCCCAGTCGCGCCCAAGGCCAGTGCGAGTCCGGTGAAGGTCGTGTTCTCCTTGGTCACCAGCGTGTTCGGCGGCACGAGTGCGAGCAGGATCGGCCGGTGTGCCGGGAAGTGGCGCACGTCGGTGATCCCGTTCGCCCGCATGATCGCTTCGAAGGAGGTCTCGGCGCCGGTGCCCGCCCGGTTCGCCCTGCTCACCATGGCGCCCGGCAGTTCGCCAGGTGACATCGTGTACAGGCGGCCAGGTATCGGTGTGGCGGAGGGCAAAGGCGACGTCGTCGGGCCGCGACGCCCGGCGGCTTCCGGGCTGTGGACGGCGGCCACCGTGCCGTCGTGGCTGACGTCGGGGGTGCTGTTGTGGGTGTTGTTGTGGGCTGCCGCGGAGGGGAACAGCAGGGTGCTCGCGAGCACCGGCACCAAGGCGAGCTTGCGGAGCAAGGGAAGAAGCCGCTCCAGCAGTGCCGGACGGGCTGCGGCGGGTCCGGGCGACTTGCCCAGCGTGTGCCGCATCAGCACGATGGTCCCGCCGACGGTCGCCAAGCCGCTCACGGCCATCAGGCCCGGCACCGCCAGCGACCCGGAGAACCCCGGGAGCGCGTCCTCCCCGGCGCGCACGAAGAGCCACGCGCCGAGCGAGTGGAACAGGTAGCGGACGATGCCGATGGCGCTCAGCGTCAGTTCCCGCTCGCGTCCGGTCAGGTGCCGCCGCAGGAGCTGCTGGATTCCCTGCACGGTGCCGATGTAGCCCGCGGTGCCGAGGAACACGGCGGCGCCGATCCCGGTGGCGACCCAGCCGCCGCCGAGCCGGTCACCCGCCACCCAGGCCAGGCCGCCCGCGGCCAGCAGCCCGGCCATGGTGAGGGTGAAGCCAGAAGCGTGGTGGTAGAGGTACCCCTGCCTTTCCGCCTCGGTCGTCTTGACCCGCTTGTCCAGCGCCACCGACGCGACGGTCAGCGCGATACTCGCCAGCAGCGCGTTGTTGTTGAACAGCGTCACCAGCACGGGGCCGCCGCCGATCGCCGCCACCGCGGGACGCCAGCCCGTCTCGTACATCGTCGCCGCGATCCCGACCATGGCGATCGGGGCCACGACCCACCGCACCAGCGGATGGCGCAGCGTGTTCAGCACCGCGATCGGGCCGAGGCCCGGCTTGGCCGCCGCCGGGCGCACGGGAGTCTTGGCCGACGTGACGTCGCTGACCTCGGGCGGCCCGAGGTACACCGTGGCCGCGGCGGCGGCCGCCATGAGCCCTGCCGAGACCAGCGCGGCCGCGGTCAGGGAAACCGCGTGGTACAACCAGGTTTGCAGCAGGAGGGTGCCGGCCGTGGAGAGTCCGAAGTAGACGTTCACCGTCATGGTGACGCTGCTGACGCTGCGGTGGTTCGTCGTGCCGGTTTCGGTGAGCCGCCGGTTGGACTCCGCGACGTAATCGCTCACCCAGAGGTTCGCTCCGCTCATCGAAGCACCGAACAGCCCCAGCCCGAAGGTGGCCGCGTACAACAGGACCGGTGACCCCCCGGCGGCGAACAGGCCGTAGAAGACGAACAGGCCGAGTAGCGACGCGGTGGCGATCCGGCTGCGGGACAGATGCCAGCCCGGGTGCCATTTCGGCCGGATCAGGAACAGGCCCGCGACGGCGCCCAGCGGTGCCACCACGTACAGCTGACCCACTCGCAGCCCCAGCTCGGCCGCGGTCAGCACGGCCGTGGTGCCGATGGACGCGGTGCCCAGTCCCCAGATGAGCCCGGCGAACGGGACGAACAGCGCACGATGGCCCCGGCTGTAGCCCGCGCGCCAGTCCCGGTTGCGGCCCAGCCACGAGCGCAGACCTGTCCGCTTGGCCACGGCCAGGATCCCGCCCGCCACCGCACCGGCCACGACCAGCCAGGTCCAGGGGGCGATCGCGGGCGTGCGGGGGAGGGCGTCGCTCGCGCCCCAGGCGGTGCCGGTGAACACGAGGGCCATCAGCCCGGCCGTGATCACGACGACGGCCGCCGTTCGCACGAGCAGCGGTGGTGCTCGTGCGCGCAGCGTCGGGCGAGGCGCGGCGTACGGGGGCACCCAGGTGCCGGGTGCCGACCAGGACAACGCGCGCCTTGCCCGTTGCGCGGCTGCCACGATGCCCGCCATGACCACGGCCCCGGAGACGGCCTTGACCACACCGGCGGGCAACGCCGTCAACCCGCCCAGCGCGGCGAGCCCGACGTAGGAGCCCAGGGCGGTGAGCCCTGCGGCGGTGCTCGCCATGAGCAGGGCCGCCCGGTTCACGGGTGCCTTCGGTAGCTGGGAACGCCACTGCTGCCGGTCGCCGCGCGCGCGGCCGTACAAGGCCCAGATGACTATGGCGACGGCGAAGGTGGCCCACCCGGTCGTCACCATTTGCAGCGTCACCCCGCCCCAGCCCGCGGGCAACGGAGTCGCGCCCGCCCAGATCCGGGAGCTGAGCCAGCTGCCGGAGGGCTGGAAGACGTACTTGACGAAGATGGCGCCGGTGAACGCCAGGCCGCGGTCGCGCGCGGGGATGTACTTCCCGAACAGGCCGAGCAGGCCGAGGAGCATCCCGACCGAGCCCGCCTCGCCGAATACGGACTCCAGGACCATGCCGAGTACCTGCCAGCCGCCGCCGAGGTGGGCACCGGCGAACGCGGCGGTGCTCCCCGCCGCCATCAAGGCGCCCATCATGACGACGAACACGGCGGGGGACCGTTCGACGAGGTCTGTCTTGGTGTTTCCCGGACTGCGCAGGGCCCTGACGTCGTTGGTCAGTGAGATGGTGAGCAGTACGGCGAGCACGCCGAGGAACCCGAAGGCCAGTGGTGTCCTGACCCAGAGATAGTCGGCGGGCAGCGCTTGCCGCCAGTTGCCGTCATAGGCGGTGATGGTGGCCGCGGCCAGTCCCAGCACGAGCGCGGCCAGCGCGGCCAGCGTATGACGGACCAGCCCGCCGAAGGGACCGAAAAGCAACTCCCGTGGCTCCGGGCGCTGCCGGTCCGGGTCTTCGGCGGGCATGGTGAGCGCCGCGGCCCCTGCCGCGATCACCAGCAACCCGGCGGAGACGAGCGCCGCGACCCCGGGGGCACCCGCGCGCGTCAGCGTGTCTTGCATGACCTGGATGCTCGAGAGCAGCAGCACCACGATGACCACGGGCAGGTTTCGCGTGGTACCGGGAAGCTTCACTTCGGGGCGTTTCTTCACCGAGGTGGCGACCCAGTCGTCCATCAGCTGGTTGATGCCGGACCAGGCGCTGCCGAAGACGCCGAGCAGAGCTGCCGCCATCGTGAGCTGGCCGGGCACACCGGTCGCGAGCAACAGGTAGGCACCGGCGACCATGAGCAGGGAGCCCACGGTTTGCCACCGCCGGGACCAGCGGTTCCACCAGGGCGCGAGCAGTCCCGCGCCGACCAGGACCCCGGCCAGCGTGACGGGGTACAGCTCTCCGCCGGAGATGATCGACGTGGCGTAGGTGCTCGACAGCGCGACGCCGAACGCGAACGAGCCCGCCAGGAAGAACGTGCGGCGATGGCCCGCGGTGTCCCCGTTCCGCCAGGCGTCGTTCTGGGCGCGAAGGCCCAGCCGGGCGCGGGTGATCAGGTGGCCTGCCCGTGCGACGGTGAGCCCGGACGCCGCGCCGAGGACGTGCGCGTGGTTCACGGCCGCGTCGACGTCGGCCAAGTAGGTGTCACGGGTGGCGAGCAGGCCGGTGACGAGTGCGGGCTGTGCGCGTTCCGCCTGGCTGATGAGCTTGTCCAGGGCCGCGAGCTGACGGCGCCGCTCGCGGATGTCGCGTAGCGCCGTCGCGAGTTGTCGCGCCCAGTGGCCTTGGAACCGCAGTGGCAGCCCGCCGCCCCAGCGGCCAAGGTCCGTGCCCCACTGCCGCCGGGCAGTGGTCAGCGCCGCGCGGATCGCCGTCGCGAGGTCACGGGCGTCGAGGTGGTCCAGTTCGGTGCCCGCCATCTGCGCGGGGTTGCTCAGGAACGCCTCGGCGTAGCCAGGAAGGTCGGCGAGCAGCCGGGTGACGACGTCCGGCAGGCGGTAGTGGGGGACGCCGTGTTCGTCCGGCGTCCGTGCGAGCAGGCCGTGGTCGGCCAGCGCGGTGAGCAGTCCCTCCACAGTGGACGGATGAGTGCCGGTGAGCCTGAGCGCGAGCTCGTCGGAATGGCTGAGCAGCCACTCGGGCGCGGCGATCGGGAGGAGTCCGCGCAGCGCCGAAGCGATGTCGGGCAGCGTGAATCCCCGGGTGTCGCCGCCGGTCTCGGCGTGGAAGTGCCGCGCCGCGGCGAGTAGCTGCCACAGTGCCAGCCCCAGGCTCGTCGCCCCGGGGTGCGCCGGACGTGTCCCGAGCCACGTCGGGTGGGGGTGGGCGAGTCCGAGCGGTGGACTGCGACCGCGGTACAGGGAGAACGCCAGCTGTGCGGTCACGGCCGCGACGGCGACAGTCGCGCTCACCGAGAGAGAGCGCGAATGGGTGGTGCCCGCCAGGAAAGCGGCACCCAAGTCGGTGCCGACGAGCGCGGTGGCGACCGTCATCCGCCGGGTACCCGCCCGGCCGAACACGGCGGCAGTGCGCTCCCAGGCCGTGCCGAGCTGGAGCAGGGCGTTCCCGGCGAGCGTGTAGGCGACGGCGGCACGTCCGGCGAGCCGCCCGGCCCAGCCCTTGGTCGGCCCGAGCGCCGCGATCAGCCGGGCACCCGAAGTCTCCGTGTGGAGGGTGGTCGTGCGGCGGTGGAGATACCTCGCCCCGGCCACGAGACCGGCTGCCGCGAGGACGGTGAGCGCCACGGCGCCGATCTGCGCCGCTGGGCTCGTCACCGTCGCGGCGTCGGCGATCGGCACCGACAGCACGCCCAGACCGAGCGTTGTCGCCAGCACAGCGGCTCGGGTACCGAGCTTCTGGGCCCTGGTGGCTGGCACCCGCCGGTCGTCCATGCTGCCTCCGCCGACGGCGGTTTCGAGCTGGTCGCGCAGGAGTTTCGCCGCGCGCGCCCGGCCCGGCTTGGCGTCGAGCCGGTGGTCACGTTCGTAGGCCAGCACGTCGTGCACCCAGGTCGCCGGGAGGCTGCCCGCCTCGATCAGCGGCGCGGCCTGGTCAAGACGCTCGGCGACCAGGACGATCTTGCCGCCGGTGTCGTCCGGAATCCCCAGTGCGATCAACCGTGCGGCGAGCGCGGGCCGGACGCCGTGGTCGAGCAAGTCTCCGATCGTCACCACCCTGACCCGGTCGAGCAACGCTGCCGGGTGGTCCGCGAGGTCCGACATCTCCGGCGGCAGACGTTCTCCGCGGAGCCAGAGCGCGGGCATGATCCGCCGCAGGAAGGCGGTCTCCCTCCTGGTCGGTTCCCGGGTAGCCAGCGCTCCGCCCCGGTGGCGCAACAGGTCGGCGATCCGGCGGAAGATCCCGCGCCGGGCCGACGGCGGCGCGATCTTCTTGGCGAGGCGGTGCATGGCCACAGCGGTGATCAGGGCGGCTGTCGCCACATAGCCGCTCAGCGCCGGGATGCCGCCGATCTCGGTGAACAGCCTCGCCAAGATCGGCGCGGGCGCGGAGGCCAGTACCCCGGCGAGGTTGAGTGCCACGGCGCCGCCGGTGTAGCGCCAAGCCCGGTTGAACGCCTTGCCGTACACCGCTCCCTGCGGGGCGTACATCAGGGTGTACACGAAGAGTCCGGTGAAGATCAGCCCGGCGGCCAGGATGGGGTTGCCGAGGCTCAGCAAGGGGAAGAACACCGTGGCCAGCCCCGCGGTGAGCAGCGCGCCGGTCAGCATGACGCGTTCGTGCCCGAGCCGGTCGGCGAGGCGCCCGACCAGCGGGGTCGCCAATCCGTTCACCAGCGCCGCGCCCGCCACGGCGAGCAGGAGGAAATTCTGCTGGTAGCCAAGGACCCGGCTGCCGTAGTCGAGGGTGAACACGGTGAACACGAAGTAGGCGATCATGTCGCCGAACTTCATGACCGTGGTCAGCGCCAGTGTGCCGGGTTGTCCGCGGATCATCGCCCGCACGGGCTTGTCGACGGTCTCGCCGCCTTCGGCCAGCTTCGTGAACTCCTCCGTTTCCTTGACGCGCAAGCGCAGCCAGAGTCCGACGCCGAGCAAGGCCGCGCTGGCCACGAACGGGATCCGCCAGCCCCAGACGAGGAAGTCCGCCTTGGGCAGCCAGGATCGGGCGGCGAGCACGGCGAGGTTCGCCATCGCCATGCCCAGCAGGTTCGCCGACTGCGCGAACCCGGTCCGGTAGCCGACCCGGTCGCGGGGACCCGACTCCATCGCGAGCAGGTTCGCGCCCGTCCATTCGCCGCCCAGCGCGACGCCTTGCACGATCCGCAGACCGATCAGGATGACGGCCGCCACGGAGCCGATCGCCGAGTAGCCCGGCACCAGTCCGATGGCGACGGTCGCCGAGCCCATCATCGACACGGTGATCACCAGTGCCCGGCGCCTGCCGAACCGGTCGCCCATGCGGCCGAAGACCACCGCGCCCGCCGGGCGGGCCAGGAACGCCACGGCGTAGGTCGAGAACGAGAGCACGGCGGCCAGCACGGGACCCTGGCTGGGGAAGAACACGGTCGGGAAGACGACCGCCGCCGCCAGCGCGTAGAGCAGGAAATCATAGGACTCGATGAGGTTGCCGACCATGCTGGCGACCATCGCGCGCCGGACGTTGGTCGCAGAGTCCTTTGTGGACGCTTCGGTGAGCAGGGCGGCGAGTGCCGCCTCGGCTTCACGGAGAGTCTGCTCGGCGGCCTCCGCCGGGGCGTTCAGCGCGGGGGTGGTGTCCTGATTCGCTTCGTCGTGTGTCCTGGCAGCGGCCGCCTGAGCGGCGGCGAGCGCTGTCTTCGCGTTGTCGAGTGCCACTGCGGCTTGGTGGGCCTCGCGCTGCAGCCGTCGCGTGCGATGGACCAGCGCGGCCCCGCCGAGCAGGCTCACCGCGGCGATCGGCAGGAGCCAGGGCAGCGCGTGGCCGACACCTGCGAGCACGAAGCCGGACAGGCCGGGAACCAGCAGCGGCAGCATCAGGTAGGCCGGAGCCGCGAGAGTGAGGGCTGCCGGGCTTCGGCGAGGTGCGTTGCCGGAGTGGTTGGTGTTGGTCACCGCACCGCGCTGCCGGGCGGCTTTCTGGACGATCACTTCAGTGCGGTCGATGGTGATTCCGGCGATGATCGACGTGGTGCGGGTGGTGTCGATCAGCCTGCCAAGGCGGGTACTGGCGTCGCTGAGCGTTGTGCCGAGTTGCCCGGCGACCTCGGCGGCTCCGATGCGCCGCGCGTCGTCGATGAGACGTTCGAGGTCGTCGATGAGCCTCCTGGTCTGCTTGATCCGCCGAAGGTCCCGCGCGAGCAGCCGCTCCGCGGGTGAGCCGAAGCGGAACGGGACAAGCTCGCGGTGGACGGGGCGGGTGAAGCCCCAGCGTTCGTGTGCCGTGCGGAGTTCGGTGGTGAGGACGGCGGCCAGTTCGGCCACCGGCAGCCGGTCGAGGTGGGTGCCGATCAGGCGCCCGGGGTTGGCGAGGAACGCTTCCGCGTACTCCGCGGGCAGCCCGGCCAGCAGCCCGGAGAGGCCGTCCGGAAGGCGGTAGTAGGTGGTGCCCGCGTGGTCGTCGGCCACGAGCAGGCCGTGCGCGACCAACGGGTCGACGAGCGCCCGTGCCGCGGTCATGGGCCGGGTGCGCAGGCGCGCGGCGGCCTCCCCGGCGAGGGCGCGTGCCCAGGCGGGTGCGGTCGCGGGGAGCAGACCGGCCAGTCCGCGGCGGACGTCGTCCAGCGTGAAGCCGCGCACGTGGCTGCCAACGGCGGCGCGCGTGTGCTGGGTGACGGCGATCAGGCGCCAGATGGGCAGCCAGGTGCGGGCGGCCGGATAGGCCGCCGGTCGCACGCTCGCCCATTCGGCGATCTCGCGCTCGGTCGGCGGGGCGCGTTCCCGGCGCAACTGGACGACGACCCAGGCGGTCGCCGCCGCAATGACGGCCGCGTCGGTCGCGAGCGCCGGGGACCGGGTGAGCGCGTAGGTCAGGATTCCGGTGGCCGAGGCCGTGACGGTCGCGGGGTCGCGGCTGAGCCTGGTGAGCAGATTCCTCGCGTTCCCGGTTGTTGCGGCGAGGCGGTCTCGCAGGGCTTGCAGGGCACGGACGACGCTGTCGGGGATTCTCGCCGTGGCCTGGAGGGCGAGTGGCCGGTCGGGGTCGGTTTTCAGCGGCGGGCCGAGTCGAGTTTGGATGACGGCCCAGGTGGTCGCGGCGGCTAGTACGGCGGCTTGGGTCGCGAGTGCGAGGGAGCCGGTCAGCGTCAGCGTGAGGGTCCCGGCCGCAGCAGTGATCAAGGCCACCCGGTGGTGTGTGAGCCAGGAGGTCAGGCCGCTCCAGTCAGCCGGTGTGGTGCTCGGCTGGAGGGCGAGTGGCTGGTCGGGGTCGGTTTTCGCTGGCGGGCCGAGTCGAGTTTGGATGACGGCCCAGGTGGTCGCGGCGGCCAGTACGGCGGCTTGGGTCGCGAGTGCGAGGGAGCCGGTGGTGGCCAGGACGGTGATTCCGGCTGCGGCGGTGGCCAGGGCGACCCGGTGGTGTGTGAGCCAGGAGGTGAGGCGGCTCCAGTCGGCCGGTGTGGTGCGCAGCTGGAGGGCGAGCCCGGCGAGCGCCTGCTCGATCTGATCGACGTGGCTGCTGACTTCGGCGGCCACCCCTTCGTCCTCGGCCAGTCCGGGGTGGACGCGGTCGAGGATCATCGCCGCGAGCTGCTCGCGGGTCACGCTGGTCAGGTCGCCGAGGGTGAGCACGCCGATGGCCGGGAAGTAACTCATGATCCGGTCGGTGTCGGCGGGGTTGAGCTGGGACAGCCTGGTGGTGAGGTCCTTGACGTTGCCGATCTTGAGTTTGCTGACGGCATAGGCGACGACGAGTGAGGTCGCGGAGATGACGAGGTAGGTGCTGCTGGTGACGTCTTCGACGTGCGGCAGCTGGGTCGCGGTGATGTTGCCCGCGGGCAGGATGGTGGCCTTGGACAGGATGACGCCGAGCGCGGCGCCGCCGAGGACGCCGAACAGGACGCGAGTGACTCCGGGGCCGCCGAAGACGTACCCGGTGGTGGTGGGGCCGAGGGGGAACTGGATGGCGATCCCGGCGGCGAGGTAGTACAGGACCAGCGTGAGCGTGCTGGGGGCCAGGTGCAGGGCTACGGCCGCGGGACCGACGAGCAGCAGCGTGGTCGCGGTGGTGTACACGAGCGCGTTGCGGTTGAGGACGGCGGGCAGCCGCTTGTTCAGTTTCGGCTGGAGCCAGCTCGAGACAGCTCCCAGTGTGCGGAACGCGAAGGTGAGCAGCCCCGCGTACCAGACGAGCGCCGCCCCGGTCACGAGTGGTTCGTGGATCTTCAGCAGCGGGTTGAGCGGCGCGAGCAGGATGCCGTTGCCGACTCCCGCCACGGTGGCCAGCAACGCCGGTGCGGCGACGAACAGCAGCAGCGCCCGCGGCGAGGAGAACGTGCGGTTCCAGGCCGCCTTGATGGCGATGAGTGGCGAGACGACGATCTGCCAGCGGCTTTGCCGGGCGAGTTCGACCTCCGCCCCGCCACGCACGGACGCCCACGTGGCCAAGGCCAGTGCGACGTAAGTGGCGCCGAGGGTGTAGTTCCCGGCGTGGTAGCCCAGTGCCCACACCGTGCCCGCGACGGCCAGCGGCAGCACCGCCCGGCCGATGGCGCCCCAGACGACGAACTGGTTTCGGCGCTTCTCGTCGTCCTCCTTGCTCAGCCGGTGCCGATCCATTCGGGCCTGGAACAGCCCCGCCGCCCAGGAGTAGGCGCCCGCGGCGGAGAACACGACTTGCAGCAGCGTGAAGCTGGGTGGCGTCAGCGGCAGCGCCATCACGGCGACGCTGCCCACGATCGCGGTGCCGAGTGACCATTTCTGGCCGAGGCGGTTGCCGTAGAGCGCGTTGAGGGTGAAGCCGATGAGGCCGATTCCCCAGCCGTAGGCGGACAACAGAGCCACCTGCGTGGAGGTTGAGCCGGGATAGTTGGGCGTCAGGTAGAAGGCCTGATACGACGCGAACAGCGCGCTGGTGAGCGCGACCGAACTGAACAACCCGACCAGCGCGCCCTGGTTGCGGTTGAACCAGTTCCTCCGTTCGCCACCGGCGGCGGCCCTCACCCGCGTGACCGGCGGGAGGAACGACCGCGCGGTGTCCCGCCCTGCCTTGAGGTGCCGGTGCAGCGCGGCCGCCGCGAGGAGACCCGCTGCCGTCGTCACGGCGGGCCACACCCAGCCTGTGCCGGTGGTGGTGGCCGCCGAGGGCGTGAGCACGTCCGCGATCGCCGTGCCTTCGCTCAGCAGCGAGAGCACGGGAATCGCGGTGAGGAGCACCAGCGCGCGGGTCAGCCACGGCGGGCCGCGGATCCGGGCCAGCAGGTGCGCCAGCCGGATCGCGGTCGTCGTGACCGTGGTCGCGACGCCGCGGGCGGCGTTCAGGAGCGCGTGCGCGGCGTTGAGCACGGCCGAACCGCCGCGTACACCACCACGGCCGCCGACCCCGGCGACGGTCAGGCCCGCACCGGCGAGCACCAAGCCGAGCGACATCGGTGCCGAGAGGCCGGGCACCAGCAGCGGCGACGCCATCAGGACCGGCCCGATGAGCACCCGTGCCTTCGGCCCGTTCCCGGGGTCCTGGTCGTTCCTCCCGCTCAGCGCGGCCCGCAGTCGTGCCAGCAGCAGCCGGTCGAGGTCAGTGAGTTTGTTCAGCTCAACCGAAGGAAGTCTGGTGGCCGTCCCCTGGTCGTGAACAGCCGTCGCGACAAAGACACTCTCCAGTTCCGCCGCGTGTTCCTTGATGTGGTGTGGCTCGTCCTCGGGATGTTCCTCGTGGTGGAGGGCTCCTATCCGCGCCATCAGCACGCGCAAAGGCGGGCCGGAGAAGTGGCTCATCGCCCACACGATGGGCAGGGTGAGCAGGGCCGCGCCCGTGTAGGTCAGCACCAACCGGAGTTCGGTGCTGTGCCGGGCGATGTCGAGTTGCTCGGCGGGGACATGCTGGTCCAGCGCGGTGACCAGTTTGCTGCTGAGCCAGAGCCCGAGCATGTTGCCCGCCGCGAACATCCCGGCGACGCGGCCACTGAACACCCGGGTTTTGGCCGACCCGTCCAGGGCGTAGTCGAACATCGTGATTTCCGACAGTTGTGAGGTTAGGTCGGCCAGCATGAACGTGACGAACAGTGCGGCCGCGGCAACCAGCCCCGCGGTGGGCAGCAGGACAAGCGCAGCGGGCAGCACCGTCAGCTGGGTGGCCGTGCTGGCGATGAGCAGTCGTTTCGGATTGTCTTTGCCACCACTGAGCCATCTCATGATGGTTGGTGTTCGTTTCAGTACCTGAGAGCCGAGGGCTTTGATGCCGACCTCGTAGAACAGCACGGCCGAGGCGACTTCCGGGAAGTGCGCGGTGACCAGGATGCCGAGTTGCCCGAGCAGGATGGTGGCGGCCATGCCGGTGAAGAACATGTGCGCCATGGGTGAGAACACCAGCCGGCCCACCGTCGCCGGGTAAGCGCGTATCCGTTTGACTATGCGGTCGATGGAGGTCTTCATGTCATTGAGGACTTCCCTGACGGCGGCGATCCTGCCGCGCAGGCCTCGAGCCGGTGCCCGTATCTCGCCGTTCGGCGGGGTACCGCCCGCCATCGACCAGCGGTAAAGCGGGCCGCGAGCGATGGTGGCGATGCCGAGCGCTGTGAGGGTCAGTCGGACGGCGAATTCCGGGCTCGCACCGAGCAAGGCCGGGACTGCGCTGCTGCCCACGACGAAGATCGTCGGGACGACAGCCCATGCCAGGGCACCGGCCGACGCGAACGCGGCTATCCGCCGGGCGTCCTGGGCGGCGGATAGTGGATGCCAGTCCAGCTTGTCGAGCGCGATTCCCGCCGTCGCGTCGTAGGCGCCGAGTGCGACACCCAGCACCAGGGCCACCGACCAACTCGGGGACAGCGCGATGCCCACCAACGCGACGCCCGCGACCACCGGCATCGCCTGGATCGTCTTGAGGCCCAGGTATTTGCCGATGACCGAGAACAGGAACAGCGACACGGAGCCGCTGATCCCGGCCACGATCGACAGCAGCATGGCGTCACCGATGCTGACGCCGTAGGCCATGGCGAGGGGGACCACGAACAGGCCGGTCATCCGGATGATCGCCCCACCCCATCCGTCGTAGTCACCGACGACGGTGCCCTGGGTGGCGAGCCGGAACCCGAGCGCGGCCCGGTCGAACCGCTGCTTCGTGCGGTCGGCGGGCAGGCTCGCGGTCAGGACGGCGAAGAAGACGCCGTCCTCCACGGCCTTGTCGAGCTTCCGCCGTTCCGGTCCGGGCTCGTTCCGTGCCCGCGGGCCGAGTGCGGCGAGTTCCCGTTGTGCCGCCCGGACCGCGTCCAGGCGCTGGCGCACCTGAGCGGCCAGCGCCCGGCCCTGGCGTCCGCGCAGCCGGAGCGGGAGCCGTGAGGCCGTGCCCTTGCGGAGGTTGAACACGAGGTCCGGCACCGCCGAGGTGGCGGCTGTCGGACCGGCCGCCAGGTGCGGATGGGCGCGGGCGAACCCTGCGTGGCCGATCCGCTCCAGCACGGAACCCGCCAGGACCGCGGCCGCCAGGTAGCTCACCGCGGTGAGCGCGGTGGACGTCCAGGAGGTGGCGGCCGGTGCGCTGGGTGTGCTCGCCTCGGCGATGCCCGCGCCCAGGAACAGCCCGCCCGCGACGATGCCGAGCACCGTCGCCGCGGCGGCCAGCCGCCGGAGCACGCGAGTGGTCCGCGACGGCGGTCCGCGGCCGCGTGCCTGCGGGCGCACGGTATGCGCCGCCGTGGTGGTGGCCGGTGTGGCGACCGCCGGGTGCACCGCGGTGGGTGGTGCCCCGGCCTTCAGGACACCTGGGGGCGCGCGGCGTTCGGTGGGCTTCGTTCCCAAGAAGCGTGCGCCCAGGGGCAACACCGCGCTGCCGAACAGCCCGGCGGCCACCTGCTGGGCCAGCAGGTACGCGAGCACGGCGACCGCCGCGACGACGAGCGTGGCCGCGAGCGGCAGGACGACGAACTTCAGTGCCGCGAGCTGCCGCTCGGAGGCGGTGCTCAGCCAGGTCCGGAACGGCTGGGCAAGACGCTCCACCCAGGTCCGTGCGACTGTCCATAGTGTACCGAAGGCTCGCCGGGCAGCGGCAGGGTTCCGTCGGCCGCGCTGTTCTGCCTTTTTGACAGCCAGCTCGGCGCCCTGTTCGGCCACCTTCGCGGCGCGGACCCCGGCTTCTGCCGCGGCGACCGCGACGGCGGCTTCTTCGAGTTCGTCCCGCTGCGCGTTCAGCGCGTTTTGTGCGTGTTCGATCTGTTTCGACAGCGCGAGCCGGTCGCGGGCTTCGTCGTTGAGCATGGTGTCGAGTGCGGCGGTCAGTGCGGCCTCGGCCACGGCGAGACCACGGGGACCGACGGCGTGGAGGCCCGGACGCCGCGGCGTCCGGGACATCCAGTGCACGAGCGCACCGGGGGGAACCGCGACCGGCAGTTGGATGCTGATCTCCGCCATGATCTGGGGAAGCTGGCCTTCGTAGCGGTCGATCAGCCATTGCACCGCCCGCTGCAGGTTCTGCATGACTGCCGTCTGGAGCGCCATGCTCTGGTTGTCGAGGTGGTCCGCCCACACGTCGAGCAATGCCTGCTCGAAGTAGTTGAGCTGGGAGGTGACAGCGTCGCTCACGGCCCTCTTCGCCGCGAGAGCCTTCTGAGCCTCCGCCAACGATTCCCGAGCCGCTGCCAGCGTGGCGTTGGCCGCCGCGAGTGCCGTGGCTCGGTCTGCCGCCCCCCGCCGCGGCCGCGACTGACCGCGGAAGATCGCCGCGACGCCCGAGACTGCCGCGGCGGTCAGCAGGACGGTCGTGAGCGCGACGCCGGGGAGGATGAGGTTCGCGGCAGCCGCGACGAAGCCAGTCGCCGCAGAGCCGACCAGCACCCCGGTCCAGAACTGTCCGCCCGGAGCACCGGTCCGCGCCTGGCGCTGATCGACGTCGTCAGGCCGCGGTTCCTCCCCGGACCGGCTGCTGTGGGCGGCGGGGAACACGGGGCCTTCGCCGTGATTCGGGTCGGTGACCCCGGTGGGAATCAGCTCCCCGGCGGCCAGCTGGTCGCCGAGTCTCGCCGCGGCGTCCACATAGGACTCGGTGATCTGGTCGGAGGCCTTCAGGATCGTCCACAGCGCGGCGCTGACCTCGGAGGGGATCTCCTTGAGCCAGGTCATGAGCCCGCCGAGGGCGCCGAAGAAGTTGTAGCTGCCCACGTTGACCACGCCCGTGGTGGTGGTCTTGCCCTGGTCGTACTCCACCGCCGCCTGGGTGAGTGACTGCGCGGCGGACCTGGCGTGCTGGGTGGCCACCTCGGCCTGGTCCATGGCGGCGAGGTTCGCGGGACTCGGGTTCAGGTCGTAGGTCAGTTTGAGGTTTTCGTAGCGGGTCAGTGCCGACTCGAGGCCCAGGAGTGAGTCGGCGGCGGGGGTGTAGATACCGGTGGCCGTGTCGCTCCCGGCGTAGGTCTGGGCCTTCTGGTGATAGAGGCCCGCTTGCTCGCCCGCCTGCTTGGCGGTGGTGAGGTTGAGAGGCTTCGAGGGCACCAGGTTGGCACCCAGCGACAGGATCATTTCGATGATCGTCGACGGCAAGGCCGCGTAGGCGATGAACTGCCAGACCGGCCTCCTGCCGGTCTGCTCCCGCATCGGCGAGGTGTGGTCCGGGAGCACCGGGGTGAGCGCCGACCTGGGCAGCCCGCCCCGTGTCCTGGCGATCGCGATGGCCCGCTGGACGTCGGTGTCCCGCGTTCCTTCCACGGCGAGACGCAGGTGGGAGACCAGCCGTAGCAGCGGGTGCTCGTTGCGCAGCGCGAAGTTCGTCGACACCCAGCCGCCGACGATCCAGCGGACCAGACCGGAGGCGAGGACGATCGCGGCGGCTGAGGGGTTTTGGAAGTACACAGACAACGCGCCGATCACCGCGGGGTAGAGCTCACCCCACTGCCGTGCGATCAGCTGATCCATCCAGTTCAGGGTCCGCGACGGACGCGTGCCGGCGAACGGCGCCGTGTGCCAGACGTCGCCACCCAGCGCGGGTGCGGGGCGGCCGGTCAGCGTCGCGGTGCTGTCCGCGGCGAGGCGGCGTTGGCCCGCCTCCACGTGGTTGTCGTCGAAGGCCTCTTGGGCGCTGCGGAGCCGGATCTCGCGGCTGGACAGGGCCCGCTGGTTCATCGAGGACAGCAGCCACTGGAACGCGATCATGGTGGCCAGGCCCCGTGCCAGTTCCCACTCGCCGGTCGAGTAGCCCGCGACGACCGCGCTGCCCACGAGCGCCGCGGCGCCCAGGAGACCCGCGGCCAGGATGCGGGTGAACCGCACAGCGCCCGCCCTGGTGTCCGCGTGCCTGCTCGCCAGCACCTCGCCGTTCTCCCGCTCCGGCGGCGTCTGGTGCGTCCGTCCTGGTGCGATGGCGTTTTTGAGCAGGTCGAAGACCTTGTCACCCGCCGACGCGCGACCCGCGACGCCACGCTCCTCCTGGGTTTTCACCAGTTCGCGTTGCGTCTTGTTGGTGTTGGTCTCGTTGAGGTAGATCATCCGCGAGTTGCCCACGGCGTTGACCACCTCGTACGCGAGTGTGGCGAGCGCCCGCACCGGCGCGAGGCCGTGCAGGATCCCCAGCGCGGAGGTGATCAGCCCGATGGGAATCCGCGCGATGGCCCACCCGGCGAGGAAGAACGGGTAGGTCGCCACTCGCGACGGACGGTCGCCGCTGGTGAGCTTCGCGCGGGCCTCCGGAGACAGTCTGGAGTTCGGCGCCGGGCTGCCCGGCAGCGGGCCGGTTGTACCCAGCCGTTCCACGTCGCCGGACTTCGCGCGCCCCGGGAAGAGCGCCCGCAGCACGAACGCCGCGGCCGCGGGGCTCAGGGTCGTGCGGTCCACGGTGTCGACGTGAGCTCGCAGGTCGCCCAGCTGCAGGCGCCTGTCCGCCGTGCTGGACGCGGCCGCCAGATTCCGCTCCCGCAACGCGAGCTGTGCGGCGGTGGGTGACACGGGCGTTCTGGTGGCCACGCTGACCGCGCCGTAGAGGAGTTCAAGCCATTCATGGCCGCCTCGGCGGTCGTCCAGCGCGCTGTCGACGATGCCGTCGAACAGAGTCGCAGAAGGTTGCAGCAGCCGGGAATCCTTGTTCCCTGGCAGTGGCGCGTGAGTCGTGGTCATGCGCACTTCGAGGTCGGGCCGTTCGATCACGGCGGTCCCCCCGGGCTCGAGCCGGACGGTGAACGAGCGCTCGTGAATGGTGAGCAGGTCGACCAACCCGGGCAGCGAGTGCTCGCTGAACAGGGGCAGGTACAGCCGTTCCCGGTCCTCGCCCGGCGCTGGCAGCGGCCGCGCGCGCGGTCCTCGGCGCGCTTCCTTCCGCAGCCAGTCAGCGGTGGCGGGATGGGTGGCCCGCAACGCGTCGAGCTTCTCCTCTCGGTCTGGGTTGCCCGGCCTTCCGCCGAGGAAGCCCGAGTCGTGGGCCTTGCGGCGCAGCAGCGGGCGCCAGAGCAGCCGCTGCCACCGCGGGGCCTGCTGCCAGCTCTCGATGAACGCGGTCCACCAGACCGCGATACCGGCGTCCTTCACCGCGCGCTCGGGCAGGTCCCCGCGCCGCAGCGCGGCCAGGGTCGCGTCGTCCAGCGCGTGCCGGACGAACAGTTCGGGTCCGGACAGGCCACGGTGCGCCGCCACCGCTTGAGCGATCGCGCCTGCCAAGGCCCACCGGGCGTGGGTGAGGTCCATGACGGCGGGCGGCGGCGGGATGTCCAGCAGGAGTTCCCCACCGTCGTAGCGCATCTGGTAAATCCCGGGATCGGCCGGGGTGATCGTCGTTCCAGTCACCGCACCCAGCTCGAGCAGGGTCTTCGTGACCCACCACCGGTCTGCGGTATGGGTGACCCGGGGGCGACGGCGTCCGCCGTACTGCTCGGCCACGCGCCGGGCCGCGTCGCCGAGCAGGGCGCGCCGGACGTCGACGAGGTCGTCCATCTTTTTCGCCAGCCCGGCCTTGGCCAGTGCCTGCCGCAGTTGCTGGAGCCGGATCGACTGCGCCCGGAGGTGAAGCAGATGGCCGCCGTCGGTTTCCGGCGTGGCCGCGGCGATCTGCTCCGCGCGTGCCACCAGTTCGGCCTCACTCTGCCGGTCGGCCGGAGTGAGCGGGCCGGTGCCGAAGCCGGGTCGCAGCACATCGGTCGCGGTCAGCACCGGCAGCGCCCGGCGCAGCACCGCCGCCGCGTTCAGCATCGCGATTTCCACCGGACCCATACCGTCCACAGTGGACAGTGAGGTGGCCGTCTCGGTCAGTCCGGTCAACGCCCGCGTCAAGGCCGCCCCGTGGGGGTCCACCCGCAGCGCGCCGCGCGCCGCGTCCAGCGCCGCCGACACGGTGGGCCACAGCTGGTGACCGGCCATCGGGGACGCCGCGTCAGCGGCGGCGTCCAGCGCGGCCTTGGCTCCGTCGAGCACCGGCTTCACCACGCGGACCTGCGTGGCCGAGTCGGCCCGCTGCCCCTCCACCAGCACCTGCTCGAGGTCGGCCATCAGCCTGGCCCGCAGCTTGCCGTTGACCAACCCGGTGAATCGGTTCCGGCGCACCGAGACCTCGGCCAGGTTGCCACCGGCGTCCTCGTGGATGGTGATCACCACGCGGTCGTCGGTCAGCGTGGTCTCGGCCCACAGGCCCCCGCCCAGCACCGCGCGGCGCACGGTTTCCTGGCTGGGGCCGGTTTCCCCGGACCGGCGGCTGTGGGCGGCGGGGAACACGGGGCCTTCGCCGTTCGTGTTCTCGTCGGGGTCGGTTTCCGGCGCCTTGATGACGTGGTCGCCCAAGTGCGGGTCTTCACCGGCGCCGGTGGGGCCGTCCTTCTCTCGCACGGGTAGCAGCGGGGCGATCGCCTGGCGGATCAGGTCGAGCTGATCGGCACTGAATCCGGCGTGCGTAACGATGTCTGCGGTCACCGTGTCCAGCCAGCGTCCCACATCGCCGACGGTGGTGAGCTTGCGGTCGATGAGGGCGTTGGTGAGGTCGCTGCTGCTGCCGATGCCTGGCTTGTTCTTCCAGTAGGCCTTGCCGAGTTCTTCTTCGAGCCGGGCCTTGAGCAGGGCGATCGGTGCGCCGCGGGCCTTGAACAGCATGACGCCCGCCGCGATGGAGGCCGCGATGACGAGTTCGTAGGGGACGGCGAGGATGAGGTCGGCGTAACGGGCGGGCAGGTCGCCGGTGGGGCCTTCGAGGAGGCCGAGGAGTTCGGTGGACAGGGTGGTGCCGAGGAAACCGCCGAACATGGTGGACATCAGGATGCCCGTCTTGGCGGACTTTCCTTGTGCCAGCGCCATGGTCATAGAGAACGACAGGCCGTAGAACACACCGACCGCGGCGATGGCCGGGCCGAGTGTGCCGAACGACGGCGCGGCGATCAGGATGCCGAACAGCGCGCTGGTGACCGCGAGCTGCCAGGTGGACAGCGTTGCCGGGAGCCGGGCGTGCCCGGCGGGGGTGAGGCGGTGCAGCAGCCGCGGCCACAGTTGCTGAGCCACGGCGCCGAAGACCTTGTTGGCGAGCACGAGCCCGACGATGAGCTGGGACAGGATGCTGAAGGGAAGTCCCGGCCAATGCGCGCCGGCGAGCGCGCCTAGCGGGGCGGAGATCATCCCGAAGGCGATGCCGACGATGAGGGTGTGGGTGTTGGGCGAGCCGCGGATGGCGGCCCACCCGCGGGTGGCGGGCAGCGCGCGGGCCGGGGTGCCACCGGTGGTGCCGCTGCTGTCCTCGGCGTCGTCGGTGGTGGGTTTCCGGTCAGGGATGATGCCGCCGGAGGTGACGTAGAGGGCGCGGCTGATGACGGCGGTGAGGATGAGCCCGGTGAGAATGAAGGCGGTGTCGACGCCGAACCAGGCGATGGCCTCGACGGCGGCGACCAGCAGACCCGCGGCTGCGAGCTGGGAGAAGCTTTGCATGTGGGCGTCCCGCCGGATTTCGGCGAGGGGTGAGACGGGGTGGCGGGTGCGGGGTTCGTCGCGGATGACGCCTTCGGTGATGGCGTAGAGCCCGACGATGACGAACAGCGGCATCATGCCGAGGGTGAATCCGGCCGGGGTGTGGGGCAGCATCGCCATCACCGGGAACGGGGTGACGGTGAGCGCGCCCATGAACGCGACGGTCTTCAGCCCGGCGCGGTCGCCGACGCGGTGCATGATCAGCATGCCGACGGTGGTGCTGACCAGTGCGATGGCGGCGAGGATCGGTACGTGGGTGACGGGGATGTCGAGGAACGGTGTGGCGGGGTCGTCGAAGGTGCGGGCGATGGCGAGTGCGGCGATGGAGGGGAACAGGTCGCCTGCACCGCCGAGCCCGATGAGTGAGCCGATCCACCGGCCCTGGACCCGTTGGTGCTTGGTCATTGCGGCGCGGTGCAGTGCGTTGAGCTTGCTGCCTTTCACCCCGGCGTTGGTGGCGAACGCGACGGCGTCACGCAAGGCCCGGTCGAGCGTGGCGCGGGCGGTGTTCACCCGTTCCTGCAGCTGTGCCAGGTCCGCTTTGAGAGCCGCGGCGATCGGCTCGGTGATGGTCCGGCGTCGCGGTGATTTCTTCGGGAGCATGGAGTTGTAGCGTCGCTGGGCTTGTGCGAGTTCGGCTTCCAGTGCGGTGAGTTCCCCGCGGGGCCCGGCGATGTCCCGCAGCCAGCCGTCCATCCTTTCGGCGAGGTGGCGGTTCGGCGGGGTCCGCAAGGCAGGTACCAGCAGGCCGGCGACCGCGCGGTCGAGCAGGTGCAGGCCGAGTGCGGTGGCCACGGTCAGCTGAAGCAGAGCGGCGGCTACGGGCAGCGCCAGCGAGAGCACCGCGGACTGAACGCGCCCGGACAACTTCGCGAGCACGGCGAGGGTCGCGGTGAGCGGCCGGATGGGTCCGGTGCTGGTCGCGGTCGGTGTGGTGCGCTCACCGGCGTCCGGTGGGCTGCGGTTACCGCCACCGGAGTGGTCAGTGTGTCCCTCGGCGTCTTCGGAATAGTCCCGCACGATGTCGAGGAAGGCGGACACGGCTTCCGTGGCGGCCTGTTTGGCGGCCTGCTTCTCGCTGGGAGATGCGTCGGCGGCGGCCTGTTCGATGATGTGGTCGAGGTCGCCCATGAGGTCGTCCCGGCGCTGCTGCCCCAGTACCAAACGTCCCGCCCGGCCGAGGGGGATCGAGGGAGTCCAATTCCCGGGGTACAGCACCGCCGCCATCGAGCCGAGGTCGCGCAGTCCACGGGCTTGCAGGGCTCCGGTGATCTGCTCGATGAGCCGGTCGCCGATGCCACTGGCCTTGAGGGCGAGGACGAGGGTGTCCTTGGGTGCTTTGCGGAGCTTGCCGATCCGGTTGGAGAGGATGAACGGGATGCCGACGACGACCGGAGTCATCACCGCGATGGCCAGATTGGCTGCCCGGACAAGATCGTGAACCGACTCGACGCTCGCGCCGGAAGTCACGGCTTGGGCGACGGCGAGGCCGATGCCACCGATCGCGAACAGGCCGAGTTTCGTGCCGAGCACGGGGCCGCTGGCTTTGGCGGCGTTGTTGATGCTGGCCCCGGCGCCGCCTTCGGTCCACTTGATCGGCGGGATCTGGGCCAGTGACTGGAACAGCGACCCCATCGTGAGCATGACCAGCAGGGGCTCGATCCTGGCAGGCCACAGGACCATGGCCGCCGCCGGAAGCACCAGTGTGATGGGCAGCAGCGTGACCGCCCGGAGCACTCTGGCCTCGCTGAACGGGCCTACCTGGGCGTTCTCGTCGCGGAACAGCCGCCAGCCACCGGTGGAGCCGAGCACCTTGTTCAGCCGCTTCCAGTCCTTGATGATCAGGACGGTGACGCCGCGGGAGACGGCGATGAGCAGCCCGACCAAGACACCGATCGCGGCCTTGGCCTCGAACGGGGCGTTGAGGCCGACGACCTGATCGAGCACTCCGCCCGCCAGGCCATAGAAGTACAGCCCGGAGAACAGGACGATCAGCGTCGGCGACGCCAGGAAGCGCTGAATGCCGCGTGGGGTGCCCAGCACCTGGCCGAGCAGGCCGGTGAGCGACCTGAGAGGTGTCGGTGGCGGCCGGGGGCGGGCCAGCGGGTCGGCCCGGCGCAGTGCGACGAAGGACAGGCCAAGGACGACGGCGAACAGTCCAGCCGCACTCAGCAAGGTGGCCGGGACGCCGACGGTCGCGAAGCTGAGGACGTACAGCAGCGGGCGGCCGACCTGGTGCAGCCGGAATGTCGATTGGTAGCGCCCTTCCCGGCGGGTCTTGTCGTCACCGTGAACCGGGAAGAGGACGTCGTAGCGGCCCCGCATCTGCCCGACGACCGCACGCCCGGCCGCGATCAAGTACATCGAGAACATCAGCGTCGCCGCGTTGTGGCTGGTGGCCAGCAGGACCAGCCCGGCGACTCCGGCGATCCCGCCGACATTGATGACGATCATGTTCTTGCTGAGCCGGTCGCCGAACAGCGCGCCGGCCAGCGCGCCGCTGATCGAAAGATTCCCGGCGGACGAGCCGGCTCGCGCCACCTCGGTGGGCTTCATCCCGGTCTGCCCGGCCAGCGGCGCGGAGGCGATGCTGTTGAGCTGAGTCGCCACCGAGGTCTCGCCATCGAACAACGCCACCAGTTCGGCGAGGACCGCGAGCCACCGCCCGGCGGCCCAGTTCTCGGCCCGGGTGATCCGCTTGCCGGAGAATCCGGCGGCGTTCGCTTCGGTCCGGCCCCGGTGGGCGGCGTCATCCCTGCGCTGCTTCGCGTCCGTGTAGTCACTGGTCAGTGCGTCCACCGTCCGCTGAAGCGCGGCCAGTGTGCCCGGCCAATCTTCGGCTCGCAGCCCGGCAGGCACCCGCCACGATGCGACCAGTCCGCTCACCACCGCGGTGGTGTAAGCGATGGACGCGCTCAGCAGGGCCGTGACTAGCCGTACTCGCTGTGCGACACCCGGGCCGCCCCGGAGATCAGCCCGTATCTGGGCCACTCGTTGTGCGGCCTCCTCTCGCCGTCGCTGTGCCTGGATCACCTGGTTCGCCCTCGCGGCCGATCGCTGCGCCGTGATGAGCTCCTTGGCCAGGTCCCGAGTTCGCTTCGCCGCCGAGCGGGTCTCGTCGAAGAACGCGCGCAGCTCCCGGCGGCCCGCCCGATCCTGCGACCACAGCGGGAGCCTTGCCCGTTGTCCGCGGTCGCTCGGCCTCAGCGCCGGGCCACTCGTCCCGCTCGCTGTTGGGGGCTTGCGCCACTTCCTGATCCGTTGATAGGCGCCTACGAGCGCCACCAGCCCACCGAGTTCGGCCAGCAGGGTCGTGACGGACTTGCCCAGCAGTGCCGTCACCGTGCCGGGGACGCCCTTCAGGCCGTCCCACAGCGAGGTGCCCGGTTGGTGTACGGGCTGCTTCTGCTGAGGCGGAACCGGTTTGGCTGGCTCCTTCTGGTGGATCGGTGCTGGTTCCTCCTCGGGTGTCGGTGTCGGCGCGATGCGGAATTCCCCACCTTCGTCGAGCTTGTTGGTCTTGAGGTTCTGGTTCAGGCTGCGAAGTTCGGCGATGGCCTGCACCAGCGGCACGCCGTGCTTGTCGCGGTACTGCTCGCCGAGGCGCCACCAGCTGTCGCCGTGGCGGAGCTGGACCATGCCTGCCGGCAATGGCGGCAGGACGAGCACGGTGCCGGGATGGATGAGGTCACCGAAGAAGATCTTCCCGGCATTGGCCGGGGCTTGCCGGATCCGCTCGAGCGAGGTGTTCTTCCCCCTCGCGATCCCGCTGAGCGTGTCGCCCGGCACGACCAGATGCGTCGGAAGTGCCGCCTGGTCCGGATTCGCGGACACGGCGGTGAGCATCGTGGATGTCCACGACGTGGCGGCCGGTGTGCTCGCGTCGGCGGTGCCCGCGCTCAGGAGTAGCCCGACCGCCATGGTGGCGAGCAACGTCACCGCGGCGGCCAGCCGCTGGAGCACGGTAGCCATCCGCGGCGGTGGTCCGCGGCCGCGTTCCCACGGGTTCGCGGTGTGCCCCGCGGTGGTGGTGGCCGGTGTGGCGGCTACCGGTGGGCCCGCCGCGTCAGGCACGTCGGCATTCAGGACACCTGGGGGTGCGAGGCGTTCGCGCGCGGTCGGGGTGGACACCGCGGCGGTCGTTGTTTCCCGGGAGCCTGCGCCCGGGGCCGACATCGCGCTGTCGAATAGCAGGGTGGCCACGGCGAGCGTGGTCTTCGCCGCCGCGGCGAGACCGGCCACCGCGGAGCCGACCAACGCCCCGGCCCGGAAGTGTCCACCCCGATCACCGTCCCGGGTCTGCCGCTGATCGACGTCGTCCGGCCGCGGTTCCTTTCCTGGCCTGCTGCTGTGGGCGGCGGGGAACACCCGGCCCTCGCCGTCGGTGTTCTCGCCGGAGTCGGTTTCCGGTGCGGGGATGACGTGTTTGCCCAAGCGCGGGTCTTCACCGGCGCCGGTGGGGCGGCCTTTCTTTTGTCCGGGCCGCAGCGGGGCGATCGCCTGGCGGATCAGGTCGACCTGATCCGCGCTGAATCCGGCGTGCGTGGCGGTGTCCGCGGTGATGGTGGTGAGCCAGTGTGCGACATCGCCGACGGTGGTGAGTTTGCGGTCGATGAGGGCGTTGGTGAGGTCGCTGCTGCTGCCGATGCCTGGCTTGTTCTTCCAGTAGGTCTTGCCGAGTTCTTCTTCGAGCCGGGTCTTGAGCAGGTGGAGCGGGCCGCCCCGGTTGATCAGCTTGGTGGCGGCGGCGAGGGTGAGGATGGTGCTGGCCAGGTAGGGGATGGCGAGATGCAGGACGGACATGCGGGCGGGCAGCGCGCCGGTCGGACCTTCGAGCGGTCCCAGCACCACTGTGGACAGGAGCGAGCCGAGGAAGCCGCCGAACATGGTCGAGGCGAGGATGCGTGTCTTGTTGGCCTTACCCGGCGACAGCGCGTTCATCGACGAATACGGCAGCAGGTAGAACACCCCGGCCGCCGCGAGGAGCAAGTTCAGCGTCACGATCGACGAGACAGCGAACTCCACGGCGAACAGCACCGTGAGCACGCCGAGGTGCCACTGGGTCAGGCTGACCGGGAGGCGGGTGACGGCGGCCGGGGACAGTCGTCCGAGCAGCCGTGGCCACACCTGTTGAACGCTCGCGCTGACGAGCTTGTTCGCCAGCACCAGCCCGAGGATCGCCAGCGATTGGATGCCGGAGCTGAGCCCGGGGAGATGCGCGATGGCCAGCGTCCCCAACGGTGCGGACATCAGGCCGAAGGTGATTCCGGCGATGACAGTGTAGGTGTTGGTCGATTCGGTCATCGCGGTCCAGCCCCAGTTCCGGGGCAGGGCCCTGGCCGGGGCGATGGTGCTCTTGCGGTTGGGGACGATGCCGCCGGAGCTGACCCACAGCGCGCGGGCCGTGACCCCGGCGACAATCGCCCCAGTCAGCACGAATGCCATGCCCAGCCCGAACAACGCGATGGCTGCCACGTCGACGGCCAGCAACGCGGCCGCCGCCAGCCCCGAGTTGGCCTGCATCTGGGAGTCGCGCCGGATCTCGGCCAGTGACGACACGGGGTGGCGGGTCCGTGGCTCGTCGCGGACCACGCCGCCGGTTATGCCATAGAGCCCGACGACCAAGAAGGCGGGGATCAGTCCGTAGGTGAATCCCGCCGGCGTGTGCGGTAGCAAGGCCATGGCGGGGAAGGCGGCGCTGGTGATCACGGCGATGACCGCCACGCTCTTCAGGCCGAGCCGGTTGCCGAGGAAAGACACGAGCAGCAAGCCCACCGCGGTGCTGGCGAGCGCGACCGAAGCGAGGATCGGCACCTTGGTCACCGGAATGTCGAGGTACGGCGTGGTGAGGTCGTCGTAGGTTTTCGCGATGATCAGCGCGGCGATCGACGGGAACAGGTCGGCGGCACCGCCGAGTCCGTTGAACCGGCCGATCCACGGACCCTGTGCCTGCTGGTTCCTGGTCATCGCGGCGTCATGGAGCTTACGCAGCCCCCGGACGGTCACTCCCGCGTTCTCGGCTGCCTCGACGGCTTCACGCAGCGCCCGGTCGAGCTTCGCCCGCACGGCGTCCACCCGATCCTTTGCCTGGGCCAGTTCCTTGTCCAGGGCGGTGAGCGTGGGATCGTCGTTCCCGCGACGCCGCGACTTCGGCAGCGCTGAGTTGTAGCGCCGTTGGGCTTTCGCCAGTTCCGCTTCCAAGACGGTGAGTTCCGGGCGGTGCTCGGCGATTTCGCCCAACCAGCCGTTCATGCGGTCGGCGAGGTGGCGGTTCGGCGGGGTCCGCAGGCCCGGTACCAGCGGGCCGGCGATCGTGCGGTCGAGCAGGTGCAGGCCGAGTGCCGTGGCCGCGGTCAGCTGAATCAGCCCGCCGAGAATGGTCAGGACTACCGCACGCGCCCTCGAGTGCAGCAGTGTCGCCGCCGCGAGCCCGGCCGCGGCGATCCACGCCGTGCCGGAGTGGATCGCCGGTGCGGCGTCGAGGGTGTCGGCGGCGGCTGTCGCGGTGTTCAGCAGCGTCGCCGCCGCGACGGTGACGGGCAGCACGAGGGCCGCGGTGAGCAGCCGGGTGGACCCGGTGCGTGCCGCGGTGCGGGTGGTGTCCGAAGTGGATAGT
Organism: Amycolatopsis sp. H20-H5; assembly: GCF_035828755.1. Lineage (NCBI taxonomy): Bacteria > Bacillati > Actinomycetota > Actinomycetes > Pseudonocardiales > Pseudonocardiaceae > Amycolatopsis > Amycolatopsis sp. H20-H5. The sequence goes on from NZ_JAYMZS010000021.1 coordinate 72,116, forward strand.
GAGGGTGCGCGGATGTTGTTGGCCGAGCGGGCGGTCCGCAGTGCCGCGCGGGCGATGGCCGTCAGCGCGGACCGGCTCGTCGTCGTGATGGGTGCACCCCCGGGGGTGAGAACGGCGGTGTCGTCGCGGCCTGCCCGGCCGGTCGTCCGGGTCGTGTGGCTGATCACGTCGGGCGTGCCCGGGGTGGCTTCATGGTTGGCCGGTGTCGTCGGGCGGGCGGCGAGCACCAGCGCCGTCGTGTCCTGGTCGCCCCGGGCTCCCGGGTCGCCCGCGAACTGGACGACGGTCCGGCCGAGCCGGAAGAAGTCGCCGGGCATGAGGTGCGCGTAGGGGATGGTGGCCTCGCCGAAGCCGATCCCGTGGGTTTCCTCCGCCTGGACGAACCAGCCGAGACTCGGCTCGTAGTACAGCGTGACGTGTCGCTGATCCACCGCGTGGTCGTCCAGCAGGACGACGTCGGCTTGCGGGCCGCTGCCCACGGTGGTGGCCCGGCGAGTCACTTCGTGGTGGCGGCCCTCGACGATCAACCACGCCGTCGGCAGCCGGACGGGTTCGGCGGCGGGCCCGCCCCGCCGTTCGAGGAGCCGTTCGTCGAGTGTCCGTGCGGCCATCGAACCCAGCACGACCTGGGTGGTCCGGTCCAGGGTGATCGGTGCTCTGCCCAGGCCGGCGGCGAGCCCGAGGATGTTCTCGAGGGCGGTCGTGGACATCCCCCGCAACGCCCCGGCCCCGGCGGTGTTCCAGGCCTCGATGCCGGCGCTGGCCGTCCGCCGGTCGTTGAACAGGTCGATGTTGCGCGGCTCCAGTTCGATCCTGCGGTCGAAGTCGGCGAGCCCGCGCTGCCAGCCGGCGTAGAAGTGGGCCGCGCGCCTGGCGATCTTGCCGAGCTCGGCGTCGGTGTCGGGCACGGATTCCAGCGCCCGCGCCACCGGGATGGTGCCGACGGCGTCTGCGAGTCCGCCGAAGACCAGCAGGTGGCGGCCGATGACCACGGTGCTGCCGGGAACGAGGGTGACATACGGCCGCGCGACGCGGTCGACGTTGATCAGGCCACCGGGCCGGGCCTGCAGCGTCCATTCCCGCGAACCCGGGTCGTAGCGGACGGTCGCCTGGTGTTTCCTGATTCCGCGCCGCTTGGGCAGCCGGAGCCCCATGGCGTCGCCGTAACCGATGCCGACCGCTTCACCCGTGAGCAGGTGGGGGACTCCGTCGAGGGTGAAGGTGCGCGGTTCGTCCGGCTCGTCCCGCGGCTGGTCGGGACCGGCGCTGCCGAAACCGGCCTGGACCACGTCGCCTTCGTCCGGCTCTCCCGCCGACTCGTCGATGAAGAGGATCCTGACGTCGCCGAGGGAGAATTCGTCTCCCGGCCGCAGGTGCCAGTACGGAACGGACCTGGTGTTGACCAGGATCCCGCGGCCACCAGTCTGTCGCAGCACCCAGCCGACACCCGGGACGTGGTTCACCGCGGCTTGCTCGCCGTTGACCTCGTAGTCCTGTGGCACGACGACGGTGGCGTCCCGGTCGCTGCCGAAGGTCAGCGGCTCACCGGTCAGTTCGAGTTCGACGTCGTCGACGATCAGGGACGCTCCGGGCGGAACGGCGGTGTCCGGGGTGCCGGAGTACTCGACTGTGCGGTCGTCGAGGACGGACTGGGCCAGCGAGCTGAGAACGTCCACCGCCTCCGGCGTGAGCGGGAAGGCCTTGCCAGCCACCGCGGCGTTCAGCCCGACGATGTTGGCCAGGCCAGGGGTCGAGATGCCCCGCAGCTCCCAAAGGGCGTCGCTCAGTGCCTTGCGCGCGGCTTGCAGGGTGCTGTAGCGCATCCCCGGTTCCGTCACCTGTTCGTGCACGCCCCAGTCGAGCCAGCGCAGATGTTCCTGCGCTTCGACGTAGCTCGTGGCGGCCTGTTTCGCCGCCATTCCCCGGCGGCGGTCCGCGAGCGGGTTCGCACGCAGTGCCGGCGCCGGCGCCACGTCCTTGTCCGCTTCGGACAGTTCGCCGAACACGAGTTCGTGGCCGTCGAAGCGCAGGGTGTCGCCGGGCCGCAGGTGCAGGTACCTTCGTGTCCGGCCGCGACTGGTGACCCGGTACTCGCCCTCGGTCTGCAAGGTCCATTCACCGGCAGCGGGGTCGTATCGCACCGTCGCGTAGTGACCGCGCCGCGTGCGGAGGTTGAGGTAGACGCCCATGTCGTCGCGGTCGCCGAGGCCGACCGGCTCGCCGGTGAGCCGGTAGGGGATGTCGTCGACGACGAGCACGCGCTCGGTCGGCGCCCGGCCGGACGGCTCGTCGGCGGCCGGGACCGGGAAGCCCGCGAGGACCACGGTCGGCTGGCCCGCTTGAGCGATCACCGTCATTCGTGCGGTGGTTGGCTTCGTTCCGGCGTGGTTTTGGATTACGGTCGGGTTGTCGGGGCCGTTGTCTTCCTCGGCAGCGCCGGTGACGTTGCCGTCGGTGACGTTGCCGTTCGTGGTGGTGCCAGTCTGCGGCGGTGGTCCGCGTTTCGGCGGAAGCTGGTCGGTTTGGGCACCGTGACCGTCGGTGTTCTCGGGCGAGGGGTTTTTCTGGCTGGAGCCGGTGCCGCCGTAAGGTGGCGTCGCGTGCCCATCCGCGGCGCCCCTGGCCACGCCTGGTCCGAGGAACAAGATAGTCGTGGTAAGGATCGCGGTCACAACCACTGCCTTGGCCGCCGCCTTGGTCAGTCGCCGGCTCCGTCCGGTGTGCGCCGCTGCGGTCACGGTGTTGGGGTCGGTGGCCGGGCGTGTTGCGCGGCGGAAGCCGTAGGTGGCGATGCCCGCCCCGATTCCGAGGAACGCGATGAGGGCGGCGGGTCCGGTAAAGGCGGTGGGGAGCCAATGGAGGTCGAAGAATCTGAGACCGACGTAGGACAGGATGGTGCCGCCGATGTAGTGGGTGAAGGTGACCGTGTTCTGGGTGGCCATGCTCTCGTTCTTGCTGACCCTGCCGGCCATGAACACGGGGGCGGCGACGGTGATGGTGCTGGTGGAGGTCTCGATGACCAGGTACCAGACCGCCAGGTTGGCGAACCAGGCAGCGGTCAACGCACGGGGGGTCAGCAGTAGCTCACCGCTCAGCAGACCGACGCCGGCCGCGAGGGTGCCCAGCACGGCTCCCGCCAGCAGCTGCGTGGGGTAGCGGTTGATGAAGCGGGAGAGCCACGCGGACGCCCAGCCGCCGAGGAGGTAGATGAAACCGACTGGTGCCACCATGGTGGGCAGGTCCGGGAACGGGCGGTGACGTAACGCGGTGACCACAGTGCCTTCGAACACTGCCCCTAGCCCGCCGGTGAAGAACCTCATCGCTGCCAGCCAGCGTGCCAGGACGTGCTGGCGCAGCGCCCGGCTAATCCCAGCGTATGCCTGGAAGACGTTGATTTTGTCCTCGGCGGACCTGTCGTGGCTGGCGTATCGCCAGCCCACTACGCCGAACAGGACGTTCAGTCCGATCCCGACCGCGAGGCCTAGCGGCCAGGATGTGCGCAGCGCGCCGTCGTAGACGAACCGCAGCCCGGTCACCACTCCGAGGATGACCATGTAGTTCCGCCCGCTGATCTCGCCGGGGGTGCGCTCCCGTGGCTGGCGGGCGCGTTCAAGCTGCTGGGATCGTTGATGTGCCTGGGAGGTCAGGTATCCGGTGATCGCGAAGAATCCGCCTACGGATGTTCCTATCAGCGCCATCCCGGCGTAGACCACCACCTGGGTGACGGTGAGAGTGGGGGCGAGGGGTGCGAGGGCTAACGTGGCGAACCCGGCTGCCGCCACGGTTGCCATCATCGCCACAAATCGGGCCACCCCGGTTCGCGGGATGAGGTTGGACAGCGGCAAACCGATCAAGCCCATTGCCACCAGGGCGATGCCGTAGATCGGACTGTTGCTGACGTGAAGGTGCTCCCGCAGGGGGTCACCGAGCAGCGGCGGGGTGTAGCCGTTCATGAAGAAGTTGCCCGCTACCAGCACCACGATCCAGTTCGCGAACCGTTCGGCCCAGGTGTGCTGCCAGCTTGCCCGACCGGGACGGTGACGGTCGCGCAGGTGCTGCTGGGCGGTGTCCAGCTTGCTGGCCAGCCGTGCCAGGTACGGGCGGCTGATGCCGGCCTCGCTCGCCTCCTTCAGCAGCTCAGCTTTAATGGCGGGGCCGCGTGCCAGCTTGGTGCCGGCGTCCTCGCGCAGCTTGTTCAGCTTGTTCAGCAGCGGTGGGGCATTGGTCTGGTCGGCCGCTTCGAAGTCCCGCCGTGCGTGGTTCAGCTGCTCTGCCTGGGTGGTCAGCTCTGCCACGTAGCCAGCGATGGCGCGGCGCGCCTCCCGTCCAGCCGTGCTCAACCGGCCGCTGCGCTGCGGCAGCATGATCGCCGCGGGGATCGCGGTGGGAGCGGCGATCACGAGTGCCCAAGCTCCCAGCACTGCGGCGAAGGTGAGCTGGATCAGGCCTGCGGTTATCGTGAGTGCTGGCGGGATCACCGCGGACCGTATCCGTGCTGCCATTGGTTCCGCATGGCGCCGTGCACGTCCGTCGAACACTCCGCCCATGCGCAGCATCCCCTGCCGCGCCTCGGCGCTCACCACGGCCGCCCACCTGGCGATCGGGCCAACCTGTGCGCCGGGCTGGTCCAGCGGTGCGTCGGACTCATCACCGGTGGGTTTGGGGCCGGTGGTGAACCCGGCGGGAACGACGTCACCGGTGCCGGTGTCGGCGGCGGGGGCGTCTGCTGGGCTTCGGCCGGCGAGCAGCTCGGTGAGCACGGTCACCGGGATCAGGAGGCTGTCCAGTTCGGGTGTCGACTCGGCGTTCCAGCCGACGTAGATGCCGATCACGACCGGCGGCGAGTCCGGGTCACCCGTCCAGCGGAAGGCGAGGCTGCCGGAGGAGCCCTGGGTCACCCGCGACAGGCCGGTCACGGTGATGTGCTTGCCGATGTTTCCGACACGACCCACCGCGAGCGCCGGGTGCCCGCCGCCGCCGGGGTAGCCGACGATCCCGACGAGGTCCATGGGGTGCTGCTCGGTGTCGTCCAGCACCGGCATGGTCAGCGCGTAACCCAGCTTGGCTTGGACCGCGGCCTTGTCCAGCCGCAGGACCGCCACGTCCCGCACGGCGTGCTGACTATGCGGTGTCAGGACGAATCGGCTGCCGCCGAGGTCGAACCGGATGTCGCCGACGGGCTTCTCGACCCCGTGCTTGTTGGTCGCCACGTAGTAGTAGCGCTCGTCCTCGGCGACCACGGTGCCGGTCGGCTCGATGATCTCGCCGTTGGCCAGCGACGTGCTGATGCGGCCGACGTTGTCCACTATGGACGGCGCCGTGCGGCCCAGCTCGACAGGCACGTACACCTTGCGGCCCAGCCGGGTGAAGGCCGTCGTCAGCCTGCCCCGCAGCGATTTCGGGTCCACAGTGGAACTCGGGGTGCCGAGTTCCTCCTCGCCCGCCGGGGTGCCGGGGGCGGTGCTGCCAGCGGACGACGCGGGGTCGTCGTTGGCCGGGCCGTTGCCCGATGGCGGGTCCCGTCCCGAGTTGGCCGGGTCCGGCTGACCGGAGTTGCCCTGGTCGGTTTCGGTGCGCTCCTGTTCCGTGGGGCCGGGCAGCGGACGTCGCCCTGGCGTCACACCGTCGGCCGGGCCGGAGCCACCGCGGCGGCCGTTCCCGCCCGCCGGGATCAGCCCGAGGCCGAACAGCCGTGCCAGCTGCTCCGGGGTGGCGCCGACCTTGCCTGCCACGGCGTCCAGCGGATCGGTGAAGTCGTCGGCGAGGTCGGCGAACGCCCGCTGCAACACGGTGACGAGCGGGCGGCGGTGATCGGTTCGGGTGGTGGGAACCGTCGCGGCCTCGGCGGCCGCGCTCTTGGCGGCTGTCAGTTCGGCTTCGGCGGCTTCGAGCGCCTTCTCCGCCGCGTCGAGGTCCGATCCACCCGCGGTCCGTGTCTCGTCGCGGTGCTCCCGGGCCACCTCGACCGCGTTGGCAGCCCTGGTCAACGCGTCGAGCAGGTCGGTGGCGTCGGCCAGCTCGGCGTTCTCGGTGAACCGGTCGTCATGGCCGTGGTACGCCGCCCCGGCGACCTGGTGGGCCGGGCGGGTCACGGTGCCGAGGTAGGCACCTGAAACCACGTCGAGCTGTGTGCCCGCCAGCGCCGACCACGGCTCACCTTCGGCTTCGGCGGCCAGCGCCACGGCGGCTCGGATCGACGGCGCGCCGAGCTTGCCCAAGGCTCCTTCCAGCGTCGTCGCCAGGTGGGCGGCCTGCGCCAGAGCCAGGTAACGATCGGCCAGGTCCTCCGGCTCCAGCAGCCCGGCGTCCGCGCCGTCGTGAGCCAGGACCTGCGCTCGCATGGCGGCGAGTGCCTCTTTGCCGCCTTCGCCGCTTATGCGGGAGCGCAGGTAGGTGTAGAGAGCCTGTTTGCCATCGGCGTCACGGACGTCCTCCAGCGACGCGAGCCGGATGTATTGCCCGATGAGGTCGGCCGTGGTCATCCCGTCGGCCACGGCCGGGCCGAGCCTGCTGGCGACGTAGTCACGGATGGTGGACGGCGGGTTGCTCGTCGTCTGGGCGACGGCGGTCAGATACTCCTCGATGGTCTCGAGCACGGACCGGCGGTGCGCGTCGGTCAGATCCAGCTGCTCCAGCAGTTCGACCGTGTCGGCGCCTTGCACGAGGTGGGCGTAGAGCAGGCGCAGCTCGTCCCAGCTCATCGTCGTTCCGGTGAACACCAGGTCCGCCAAGGCTTCGAGCACCTGCTGCTGTCCGGCGGTGTTCGCCGCCTTCGCCGAAGCCATCAGCTGGCCCCGGTACAGCTCACGATCCTGCGCCGACAGGCCTTCGGTCGGTTCGCCCATCGCGTAGAGGGTGGAGATCGCCGACAGCACGATCTCGGCTTCCTGCTCGGAGATCCCGAGCCGCCCGGCCAGCTGCCCGCGGGCGACCGCGCGGTCAGCGGTCCACCACAGGTGATGGGGGACAAAGGGAACGTGGTGATCCGGGACCTCCGGCGCCGTCCGGCGGGCCGCACTGATGGCGGTCCTGTCGAGCAGGCCGATGGGCGTTCGGATGTACTGGCCCACCGTCTCCGGCGCGACGATCCGCCGGTCGGTGGTGAGGTGGCGCTGGTCGTCCTGGTTGGCCGCCGTGGTGAGCCACCAGCCGAAGCTGCCCGGTTGGGCGGTTTCGGCCGCGGTGCCGGTGCCCGTCGCCCGGTCCAGACCGGTCGTCGCGGGGGTCTCGGGGTGCTGCTGGACAAGCTCGGTGGACGTCGTCGTCTGGCGCGGGGTCTCGTCGCCGGTGCCGCCGGTCGGGACTTCGGCGCCCGGTGGCACCTGCCCGGTGGAGCCTTGGCCGGTTTCGCCCGTGCCGCCGGTCTCCCCGGGCGCGGCGGTGTCCACGGTGTCGTGCGGCGCGAGATCCGTGACGACCGGGGGAACGTCCACCGGCGCGGCGTGCGGGTTGACCACGTACAGCGTCGTCGCGACCACGGCGCTGACCGCGCGGCCGAGGCTGAACTTGCCCGGCTGCCTGCGAACGGGGACCAGCTCGGGCCGCGCGGGGATCAGTGCGGCCACCTCGCGAGCCGCGGCCTTTTCCAGATCCGTCACCGGGTTGAGCAGCCGGTCGCCGAACTCGTCGATCAGCTCGCCGATGCGGGCGAGGTCGCCGTCCTCGCCGGTGGTGAGGCCTTCGGGCTTCTCGCCGCGGGTGATCGCGTCGTACAGCGGGAGGTCAATCTTGGCCGGGTTCTCGGGAACGGTGAACAGCGGTTCGGCGGGAGCTGCGGCCGACGCCGGTTCGTACGCCCGGCCGGTGAGCTCGGTGTAGCGGCGCTGCGCGGCGGCGACCTGGTCGCGTGCCCGGTCCAGCAGCGCCGTGCGCTCGTCGAGCATGCCCTGGATCCGTGCCCGTGCGTGTTCGGCGCGGGCGAGCTGGTCGGTCAGGACGTCCTCAGCGGCGACGTCGCCACGCTCGCGGGCCAGGTCCAGTGCCCGGTTCAGGTTGGCCATGCGGTTCGTGAGGTCGTCCAGCCCGGTGCCTGGCGCCCGGGTCGCGTCCAGTTCCGCCGCGGTGTGGTCGACGGTCCGCTGCCAGTAGTCGATCTGGTTACCGGTTTCGGCGACCGCACGCTGGTGGTCGAACTCGCCTTGGGCGGCCGTCACCGGGTCGCGGCTCACGGCTGTTTCGGGCGCCCGCTCGACGGCCGCTTCCGGGACACGGGCCTGGGGGAGTGCCTGGCCGTTGAAGACGGTCTGGCTGTAGTTCTCCCACACCTGGTCGTTCATGGCGTCGAAAAGCTTCCGGGCTTCGCCGCGGTAGACCTCGAGCGGGTCGAGGCCCGCGGCCGCGTGCAGCTGCGCGTCGGTGCGAAGCTCGGCCAGGTTCTCGAGGTGCTGTGACCACAGTGCGTCGTCGATGGCGAGCAGGTCACGCCGATCACGGGCGCGCAGTTTCTCCGGGCCGAGGCCCGCGGCGTAGCGGTCGTAGGCCGCGCCGATGTCGTCGCGCAGTTTGCTGATGATCGCCTTGCGGCCGGATAGCCGGGTGCCGGGCGCCTGGAGGTCGACGCCGAGGGCGTAGAGCTGGGCGAGGTGCTGCGAAAGCGCGGCCAGGTCGGCCTTGGTGACGATCAGGCCCAGGTGCTCGCGGGCGATCCGTTCCACCATGGCGCCGAGCTTGTCGCGGACGACGTCCGGGTTGAGCGGGCTGTCGCCGACCGGCGGGCCGTCCACCAGCACGGCGCGCGGGTCGTGCCCGCTGCGGAGGACGTTGTCGCGGTTGCCGCGGTGGGCCTTCTCCTGCTCGGCGACGACCTTTTCGTAGTCTGCCTGGTGTTCGCGCTGTGCGGCGTAGTGTTCCTCGGCCTTGAGCTGGGCGTCGGTGACCAAGTCGCGGAAGTCGTTCCAGAGCGGGTGTTCCGGGCCGATCTCCGTGTCTTTCCCGGCCTTCTTCAGCAGCGCCGCCAGCATCGCCGGATCGGCGAACTCGCGGATCAGCCGGTCGTCGACGGAGACGTGGAACTCGGCCTCGCCCGGGTTGGGCCGCTCGATGCCGTCCTTGCCGACATACACGTTTCGCGCGGTCCGACCGGCGAGCTGTTCGTCGATGCGGCTGGATAAGGGGCTGCGTTCGGTGCCGAGCACGAGCGGCCCGCCAGCGGCCCGTACGGCTTCCGCGTTCGCTGCGGCGTCGGGGAACCTGTCCGGATGCCCACCCGCTATCGGGCTCTGCCCTCGACCGGCCAGGTTGGTCGCGACGACGACCGCGCCCTCGCGCGCGGAGGTGTCGATGATCTTGGCAAGCTCGTCTGCGTTCGTCGCGTTGACCACCTCGTGCGGGACCCCCCGGCCGGTCAGCAGCTTGGAAAGCGTCTTCGAGGCCAGCACGGAGGGCGTCCCGACCAGGACCGGCTGGCCGTTCGCGTGGGCGGCGGCGATCCTGTCCAGCACGCCCTGCAGTTTCGGGCCGTTGCCGGTGTAGAAGCGGTCGGGGAGGTCTTGGCGGGCCGACGGGTTGTGCCGCGGGATCCGGACGACCTCGGCGTTCCAGGTCCGCCGGATCTCCTCAGCGGCCGGGCTGAGCGTGGCGCTCGTCCCGACGACCTCGGGGGCCCTGCCGTAGAAGGACTTCACCGACATCGAGGCCACCGTGCGGCTCGGCGTCGCCGAGGAATCCATCCGGGCGAGCGCCTGGATGACCGAGTCCAGCTGGGCCTGCCAGCGCCGGTCGGGCAGCGGGAGCCCGCTCGCTTCGTCGACGATCTGGATCCCGCCGTCTTCACCGGGGATCCAGCGCTCGTTCTCCAGATAGTGGTGGATGGCCACCAGCGACTGCTCGATCAGGTGCATCATGTGCACCTGAGCTGGTGAGGCGTACACCTTGTCGACGCCCAGTAGTGCGTCTTCTATCCGGGCGATACCCGCTTCGGTGAACTCGATCCCGTTCCAGGTCACCGTGTAGTGCACTGACGGGTCGAGCCGCAGGGCCAGTCCTGCGGCGGTCTGCACGTCGGCGTCGAGCGCCGCGCTGGCGGCCGCCGGGTCCCGCTGGGTCGTGATGGCGTCCGTCTGCTGGTCGAGCACCAGTGAGTCGATCTCGTCACCGATGATGAGCTGCGGCGTGCGCAAGGCCTGCTCGGCCAGCGACTGGGCGAGACCGTCGGCCTGGTAGGTGAAGACCGGGGTGTTCGGGTCAGTGACCGTCACGTCCGCGTTGTAGGCGTTCTGCCGTTCCAGCAGTGTCATTCCCGGCGCGTCGCGGCCGACCGTGAGACCCAGGAGCCGGTTGACCCTGGCCAGTGTTTCGGCGTCGCGCTGAGCGAGTTTGGTATCGGAGGTGATGACCAGGACAGTCTTGCCCGGTGCCGGGTCGCCGTTCGCGTCCCGTCCGTGCACTGCCCGGTGGTTCGCCGTCAGGATGATGGCGTTGGACTTGCCTTCGCCGGTCTTCATTTCGGCCCAGTGCCCGCGGGTCATCAAGATGGCGGCAGCCACCTGTTCGAGGGTTACTGTTTCGCCCTTCGCCCGCAGGATCGCTTCCGCGGTGAGCGCGAAGGACAGGATCATGGTTTCGGACAACGGGGTGCCCTGCTGACCCAGTCGGTTCAGCTGGGCTTGCCTGGCCTGCAGCTGCTGGTCGGACAGCTCGTCCGTCCGCAGGTTGGTCCACTGGTTGATGAAGTCGTTGAGCCTGTCGTGCAGTTCTGCTTGCTGCCTCCGGGTGAGGCCACTCTCGGAGAAGTCGGGGAGGTCTCCTGTCGTCGTCGTGCCGTTGAGCAGAGCCCTTACGTTGTCGAGAAGGGTCGTGAACGCTGAGGTGCCGACCGGTGGGGGCATGTCCAGCTCGCCGCTGACCGCGGCGACCTTGGTCCGGTTGTTGTCGAGCACGTCGCGGATCTCTGCCAGCAGGACGTCGATGTCGATGCCGACGTCGTCCGGCCCGCCACCATCACCGCCGTCGCCTGAGCCACCGGTCCCGCCGGTCCCACCGGCCGTGCCCGATTCCTCCTGCACCACGCGGGGTGCGGGCGGGGCTTGGACGGCCAGCGGCTGCTGTGGGGTGCCGCCGGAGCCATCGCCGTCGTCACGGTTGGCCGGATGGCGCTCGCCGTCCGTGGCGTGGTGCTGCTGGACGATGGGGCGGCTGTCGGCTTTCGCCGACGCAAGTCGTGGTGCTGGTTCGGCGAGGGGGCTGCTGGTCTCGGTCACTTCTGGCGCGAGGAGAGCGCTGTCGGGTGCCATGTCAGGGGCCCGCGCGGCCTGCTGGACCGGGGGCGCCGCCGGACGAGCCTGAACCACCGGTGCGGCCGGTTCGACTGGTGCACCGTTGTTCCGGACAGGAGCGGCTGCCGGTACGAAGCCTGGCTCCGCTGCTGCCCGGCCGGGTGTGACGGCGCCGGGCCGCTGCGTCGCGGCGTCGGCTGTCGTTCCCTTTGCGACCGGCGCGCCCGGGTGTCCGACCTGGACGGCCGCGGCCACGGGACGAACCGGCACGGGCTGTGGCCCGCTGTCACTGGCGGTGACCGGCTGACCGGCTGCCACCTGGGAGCCGGGCCGTGCGCCTTCTGCGACTGCCGGGGTGCCATTACGGACGGCGACGGCGGGGCCGCCGGGGTTCTCGACGGACACCGGTTGTCCGGCGGGGGCTTCGACGCGTCCACTGGGGACGTTGACTTGTCCGGCGGGGACGTCGACCCGCCCGCCGGGGACGTTGACCTGTTCGGCGGGGGTGCCCACCCGTCCACCGGGGACGTTGACTTTGGCGGGAACAGCGGCGCGTTTGGCCGGGACGTTCGGTCGTTCGGTGGGCAAGGTCGGCCGTTCCGCCGGGACGGGTTCGAGCGCGCCGTCGCGGGCGCCGACCTCCGTCGGCATCTTGCTCAGGTCCATCCCCGGTGCCGAGGTGGGTTCCTTGCGGTTCATGAAGGCCTGGACGTTCCGCAGCGCCGGGTCGGCCGGGTCCAGCGTCTGGTACTCGCGCAGCGCGGGGTTCCAGTCGACGGCCTGCATCCTGCCGCCGATCACCTCGACGGTGACGAGGTGCATGGCGCCGACCGGTTTTCCGGCCGCGTCCTTGTTCCAGAGTGCGGCGACACCGTACTTGCCGTCCGGAACCGGTTGTTCCCCCGGCCGGGGCAGACCGTTGGGCGCCAACCCCAGCGAGGTCGCGATGGCGCCCAAGTCGGCGGGCTGGAACGTGCTGCCGTACCGCTGTTCGATGCCGTTGGCCGCGCGGATGGCGAGTGCCGTCTGCTGTGACTCCCGGGTGGCCAGGCCTGGCGGTGCTTCGACGTCGTCGAGGCGGTTGCACACGGCGCCGACACAGCTGTCCTCTGGCGTGAGGGCACGTTGCGCCGTCGCGGGCGTCGGCTGCTCGGCGGTGACAGGCCGTTCGGTCACGATCGGCGCGGCGCCCTCTTCCGCGAGGGCGCGGCCGGTGGTCAGCGCTGCAATCGGTGCCGGTGCGCGTGCTGGCGCCGCGGCCGGTGCCCGGTCGCCGAACAGCCGGGTGCGCGCGCTGTCGAACGCGTCGCCGAGACGTCCGGTGACGGGCAGCAGTGTCCGGCTGGCCCAGCCTCGCGCGTTGTAGTCCTCTGTCAGCTTGGTTCGTGCGGCGCCCAGGTTGTCCATTGCCTCATTGGACCCACCGAAGTCGGGGTGCTGAGTCCTGGATTCCCTCTTGTAAGCGCGGTTGATCTCCGCCGGTGTCGCGGTCCTGGAGAGGCCGCCCAGCGTTTGCCGTGCCTGGGCAGGGGTGGGCCCGGACTGGCCCCTGGCCCCAGGTACGTGACTCACGTAGTTGCCGTCGGGGTCCGGCCGCGATTGCGGTTCGGCGCTCTGCGACGGGCCCTTCAGCAGCCCTGGCATGACCCATTGCCCGGTCTTGCCCACCACCTTGCCCGCACTCGTGAGACCGGTGGCGGCGCCGCGCAGGGCGGTCGACGTCCCGTCCCAGACCTGCGCCCGGCCGGTGTTACCGGCGTCGCGCGCGGCGGTGCCGCGGTTGCGGGCCGCGATCGAACCGGCGTCCGCCACGTTGGCCGAGATGCCCATGGCGCGTGAGGTCGCTTCCAGGGTGCCGCCCGCGGCGGCGCGGAACGGGATGGCGGGGGCGGTGGCGATTCTGCCGGGTATCGAGGCGACCCTGCCGATGCCGTTCATCGTGTACTGGGTGCCCTTGAAGAAGGCCGACGCGGCACCGGAGGTCTCCGCCGCCGCGACCGCCGCGGCATCGCCCGCGGTGCGAGCGGCCACCTTGGTGAGGGCGCCCCCCGGCACGGCCAGCAACGCGGTGCTGTAGATGTTGGCAGGCTTCGAGAAGTAGTGGCCCAGCGGCGCGAAGTCGCCCCGGGTCACCGCGGGGGCGGCTGCCTGGGTGAGATCCCGGACCTGGGTGTTCACCATCGCGGTGAACGGGAGGTAGTCCGCCCTGGTGCCCTTGACGGTGCCGTCCGCGGCGGTCACCGTGGCGTTGAGCTGCTTGTTCCAGGCTTCGGTGAACAACATCGCATTGGGATCTTCTCCCGGCTGCGGTGCCAGCAGTTGCGAGCCCCACGGACCGCCAGGGCCCCAGGGGTTGATCACGTTGCCGGTTTCGGTCGCAGCCTTGCGGATCCCTTCGGAGACGTTGGCGGGCAGCTGCTCCAGGAAGGAGTTCGTCTCCGTCATGAACTCCGTCTGCGGTATCGGGGACGGGGGCAGTGCCGATTTCATCGATTCGCCGGTCCGGGTGGCCCATTGCATGGCCTCCGACAGGTCGTTGGACACGTTCATCCAGGCCTTGCTGACCCCGTTGGTCAGCCCGGAGTTGTCCCCGTTGGTCGGCGTCAGCACTTTGTCGGTGAACTGCTGGGCCGTGTTCCCGCTCGCCACCTGGGCGCGCTGGTCCGCGTTGAGCTTGGCGTACTGGTCACGCGGGATACCGCTGAGCTGCGCCAAGTCAGGCAGGTTCTTGGCCGCGGTGGCCACCGGCAGATAGTCGTTGTAGCCCTGCGACGGGGCTTTCAGCCCGGCCAGGACGCCGGTGGGGCTCTGCTGGCCGAGCGAAGAGTTGTAGCCGAGCCCGGCGAGCGCGGCGGCGTTGTCGAGGGCGGACTTCACCCCCGCGTTGTGGGGATCGGCGGGCAGGAGCAGCCCGGCGCGGTCCGCGTTCTCCGCGGACGTCAGGCCCGCGTTCGCGGACTGGAGCCCGGACGCGTAGGCGCTGCTCAAAGAGGGGGGCTGGCCGAGATTTCCCGGCGGCATACCCGCACCGACGAGCTTGCCGGAACCTCCGGCGCCGGTCGGGGGAACACCGGGGTCGCCGGTGGCCGCTGCCGCCGCCACGGCGCCTTCCACGGAGCGCAGGTTCTGCTGCGCGGCGTCGCTCGACGCCTGGAGCGTCGCTCGGTCGGCGTCGATCGCCTGCCCGGCCGCCTGCAGCGAGGCCCGTTCGGCGTTGAGCTGGTTGATCAGGCTGTTCGGGTTGCTCTTGTCGGCCTCCGCCGGGGTCAGCCCGCCGCGGGCGTTGATCGCGTCGACCTTGCCGACATAGCTCTCGCCCGCCTTGTTCAGGGCCGCGACCCTAGGCGTCAAGGTGAGCTGAGTGGTGACGTTGTTGGCGAGGATTGTCGAGTGCTGCGTGGTGATGTCGGTGACCATCGCCCCGGCGGCCTGTTGCACCTCCGCGGAGGTGGGTGCCCGGCCGCCGGTGTAAGTGCGCACGTACTTGGAGACGAGGTCCGGGTTCGAGATCAGTGCCGCCTGCGCGGCGGTGATCGTCGGCGGGGTCCAGCCCGCTTGCTCGGCGTTCTGGATCTTCCCGCGGGCGTCCGCCCAGCCTCCGGCGAACCCGGGCGCGACAGTGTTGATAGCCTTGGCCTGCTTGTTCAGGTTCGCCAGCGTCGCCGGGCTGGTGTCGCCCGCCGCCTGTGCGGCGTTGAAGTCCTTGGTGAACTGGTCGACGGCAGTCTTCAGCTGGGGGTTCGTGTTGTACGCCTGCAGCGCTCCGCGGTCGGCGCTGTCGAGGCCGAGCAGAGTCTCGGACGCCTGGTTCTGAAGCCTGGCGAACTCGTTCGGCGCCTGGCCCGCGCTGGGCGGCGACTGCGTCAGGGAGGCCTGCTGGCTCTGCTCCTGACCGGCGACTCCCACCGCCTCGATGACGCCCGCGTTCGAAGGCAGCATCCGGAACGGGTTCGGGTCGGTGCCCGAGGTGTAGCCGTTCCTGTCCGGCCCGATCGACACGGCTTGGCCGTTGTGCCCGCCTTGGGCGTCGGGGATCAGCAGGCCGGCTCCGACGTCGCGGCCGCCGACCGTGCGGGACTGGTTCTCGGCGTTGGTCAGGGTCACGGTGCCCGCCTGCACCGTGCCGCCCATCGCACCGCCCGCGGCGGTGCGGAAGTCGTGGTAGCCCTGGACACCGTCACCGACCCATTCCCCGTGGTCGGAACTGCGGCCAGGTTGGCTGTCGAAGGTGGTGAAGCGGCCGTTCCCGGCGAAGTCGGTCCTGCTGCCCACACCCGTGGCGTCGCCGAACTGATGGTCCACCCCGCCCTCGGAGCCGCCGAACGAGAAGTTGCGCACCCGGTCGCCGTTGACCGCCGTGGTCGTGAGGGTGCCCTGCAGCGGGCTGCCCGGCGGGCTCTGGGGACTGATGTTGCTGCTGACCGAACTCCGGACGCGCGCGCCGGCGCCGTTCTGGTCACCGAAGTCGAACCGCGTCTGGCCGAGTGTCTCCGGGTTTCCGCCGAAGTTTCCCTGGCCGTTGATCATCCGGCTGCCGCCGCCGCGGGTGCTCTGCACCGAGACGCTGTCGGGTGCGGGCGCACTGGACCCGCTGAAGCTGAGGTGACCGCCGTTGCCGTTGCGGTCGGCGAACTCCTGGTGGGTGGTCAGGTCACCGGCCAGATGAGCCTGGTCGATGTTCTTACCGCGCACACTCTTGGTGTCCACCACGCCCGTGACGTGGCCGTCGAGCGAGGTCTTGCCCTTGGCGTCGGTGGTCATGGCGAGCTTGCCGGTGCCGTCCTTGTGGACCGAGTCGCCCAGCCCGTTCGAGCCGTCGCTCTTGCCCTTGCCGGACACCGCCAGCTGCGGACCGCCCTTGCCGTTGCCCGAGGTGTTCGTGCCGGGGCCGCTGCCCTCGGTGTGCTGCGTCGCGACCGGCCCGCCGGAGACCGCGCGGGTGCTGCTGGTCGCGTTCCACGAGGAGGCGTTCCCGTGCAACTCGGAGTACGCCTGCCCGTCCGGGGTGCCCACCCGGTTGTCCACCTGGCCCCGCCCGCTGACGTCGACGTCGTTGATCGTGGACTTGCCGTTCGCATGGGCGTAGTTCAGCGCTGTCTTGCTGCCCACGACGGCGCCGGAGCGCGAGTCCGAGCGACTCACCTGGTTCAGGTCACTTGTCAGCTCCTCTTTGGCGAGGTCCTTCTTCTGCCCGGCGCTCATCACCTGTCCGATAGCCGCGCCAGGGCCGACCGGGCCCACCATTGCTTTGCCGTCGAGCAGCGGCGCGACGTCGGCTCCTGGTGCTTTGGGAGCGGCGGTCGGCTTGTGTGCCGCGGGGACCTGAGGGGTCCGCACCGCGGGGGCCGGTGCCGGTGCCGCGTGCTGCGGAGGTGCGGCGGGCCGACCGTTGCTGTTGCCGTTCGGAACGCCGTCGCTGGCGTTCTGCCGGGCGGTCCGCTGGTCCTTGCGATCGCTGCCCGGCATGCTGGAGTCGAACGAAGGTGTCGACCGCTGGGGGATCGGCGAGCTCTGCGGGCCCGGCTTGTTCGTGTTCTGGTTGCCCGAGAACGCGTTGTCGATCCGCTTCTGCGCCTGCTGCCGTGAGTCGGCCACGCCGGGCTGGCGCTGTATGTCGCTCTGCTGGCGCTGGTAGTCCTGCGCCGCGTGCGCCTGGGGGGTGTTCGGGTGCAAGTCGGGCCGCAGGGAGGGGTTCTCCCGCGCCATCTGATCGTTCGACTTGCCGGAGTTGGAGCGGTTCTGGTTGCTCGTTCCAGTGGGGTGGCTTTGGTTGTTGCCCTGGCTGTTGCCTTGGGGTTTGGGACTGCTGTTGCCTGAGTTGCCTTGGGGTTTGGGCCCGCTGTTGCCCTGGGGTTTCGAACCGCTGTTGCCCGAGCTTCCCTGGGGTTTGGGGCCGCTGTTGCCCGAGTTGCCCTGGGGCTTGGGGCCACTGCCCGAGCTTCCCTGGGCCTTCTTGTCGCCTCCGCCGCCGGTCGCTTTCTGGACCTTCTGGGTCGGTGGCTTGATGTCGATCGCGCGTCCGCCGCCGCCAGGGAGGCCTGCTGCTTCGGCGGTGTGGGGCGAGCCCAGAAGGCTCAGCGCGAACCACACCGTGACGATGCCTGCGGACACTGCGAACGACCACACCAGCAGGTTCCCCAGCGCCTGTCCTGTCCACTTCGCCGCACGCCACACAGCCGCCATCACGGCGGTGCTGCGCGGGGTGTGGCTGGACATCGAAGTCGCTCCTGGGAAGCAGGGTGGCCAGAGGGCCTGGGACCGGCGGGAAACGCCGAAGGGGGATGCGGAACACAGAGGAACACAGAGGTGCTACGCGAGATGCGTAAACGGTCGCGGCAGCGCCTGCGACCTCGCCCGGTATCCATAAGAACACCAGGTCCAGCTGGTCTTTTCCGGTTTGGCGGGGATACACACCAAGCCCGTCTCATCACCTGTTCGGCGATGATCTGTCCAGACCGCTGGCTCCAGCCGAAGCTAGAGATCTCGCAAGGTTAGGTCCGGTGGTGCGGGGATGGCAACTTTTTCCTCCGGCGGTCTCGCTCCCGAGCCTGTTCACCGGTTGCCGGAAGGGCGGTTTCCCGGCTTCCGCTTGCGCGCGATCGCGGTCTTTCGCGATGAACCGGAACGGCCGTTTTCTCCTTCGCGTCCAAGCACGTTTTCCGCGTCACGGTGGCCGGGAAAAGGGCCGTTTCAGGTACTGGCGCCCGCCGCCTTTTCGAGGTGTTCGATGAGCACGCGGACGGCGTCCACGCGGAGCATGTCCGGCCAGCATTCGACCTCGATCTGGCGCTGCGGCCAACCCCGCAGCGACCGCGGCACGACCCTGCTGTCGCGGTGCGCGGTGAGCGCCAAGTTCGGTACCAGCGCGACGCCGAACCCGTGCGCGACGAGGGACTGCATCGTGACGTAGTCGTCGGCGACGTGCATGACGCGCGGGGTGAACCCGAACGGCGCCGCCGCGGCGTCGAGCATCCCGTGGAACTTGGGACTGGCGACGATCCAGGTCTCGCCGGGCAGCTCCTCGATCCCGAGTTCGTGCCTGCCCGCGGCCGGATGGTCGGCGGGCAGGATCAGGTGCACGTCGTCGACGGTGATGGGCAGCCGGGTGAGACTGTTGTTGTCGACGACCGTCTCGTCGGTCCGAGGCTGTCCGAAGTGGTAGGTGAGTGCGAGATCGACCTCGCCACGCTGCACGAACTCGTGGGCCTGTGGCAGCTCCGCCTGCACGAGTTCGATGTGGACTCCGGGATGGCCGTGGCGCATGGACACCATCGCCGACGGGACCAGCGACGCGCAACTGCTGGGGAAGGCGGCGAGCCGGACGGTGCCCGTGGGCACCCCGGCCAGCGCCGCCAGGTCGTTCTCCGCGCCGCGGACCGCGGCGAGGATGCGGTCGGCGTGGGCGAGCAGCAGCTCCCCGGCGGCCGTCAGCCGCATACTGCGGCCCTTGCGCACCGCCAGTGTGCTCCCGGCGGACCGTTCCAGGCTGTGCATCTGGTAGGTGATCGCGGGCTGGGTGTAACCGAGTTCGCGAGCGGCGGCGGAATAGGAACCAGTGCGCGCGACCACCTGCAGCAACCTCAACTGTCCGGGATCCAGCATACCCAACTATAAAAGAATTCTGGCGGAAGACAACAGGATCTCTATTTGCCTTTTCCGGCTGTGGTTCCCTAGGTTCCTCGCATGTCAGTCCAGCCGTTGGTGAGTGTGCGTAGCGCCCGGAAAAGTTATGGCGCCGTCGACGCACTGTGCGATATCGACCTCGACGTGTCCCGCGGCGAGGTCGTTGTCGTCGTCGGCGCTTCGGGATCCGGCAAGTCGACCCTGTGCCGCTGTGTCAATCGGCTCGAGACGATCGACTCCGGCGCCATTCTGATCGACGGCGTCGAAGTGCCGACGGAAGGCCGCAAGCTCGCGCGGCTGCGTGCCGACGTCGGCATGGTCTTCCAGTCTTTCAATCTCTTCGCGCACAAGACGGTGCTCGAGAACGTGACGCTCGGGCCCGTCCGGGTCCGGGGTTTGCGCCGGGAAGACGCCCGGCGCGAAGCGCTGGAACTGCTCGAGCGGGTCGGGGTCGAGCACAAGGAGTCCGCGTACCCGGCCGAACTCTCCGGCGGCCAGCAGCAGCGTGTCGCGATCGCGAGGGCGCTGGCCATGCGGCCGAAGGTGCTGCTCTTCGACGAACCGACCTCGGCGCTCGACCCGGAGATGATCAAAGAAGTACTCGACGTCATGACCGGTCTCGCGGGCGAAGGCATGACGATGGTTGTCGTCACGCACGAGATGGGCTTCGCGCGCCGCGCCGCCGATCGCGTCGTGTTCATGGACGCCGGGCGGATCGTCGAGTCCGGCGCGCCCGGCGAGTTCTTCGAGCGGCCCGCCACCGAACGTGCCAGGGCCTTCCTGTCCAAGATCCTGACCCACTGATCCGGCGTGCCCGGACCGACCAAGGAGTGATGATGTCCTCTACCCAGCTCCGCAGAGGCGGGAAACGCGGCTGGACCGTCGTGGCGGCGGCCATCACCCTGCTCGGGGCGGCCGCCGGTTGCGGGGATTCCCCGAACGCGCCCGCGTTGCCCGGCGCTTCCGGCGGTGAAGGTTACGACGCGCTGATCCAGAGCGCACCCGTCGCGCCCACGTCCCTGGTCGACGCGAGCCCGTGGGCGTCGAAGATCCGCGCTCAGGGGAACTTGCGCGTCGGCGGCACCGACGCCGGGCCGCTGTTCTCGATCAAGAGTCTCGACAACGGCGAGCTGACCGGATTCGACGCCGGGCTTTCGCAGATGCTCGCGCGCTACATCACCGGCAAGTCCGCGGTGAAGGACCTGACGACGCTCACCATCACGACCGTCGACACCCGCGAGGCGCTGCTGCAGAACTCCTCCATCGACGCGGTCTTCGCCACGTACACGATCACCCCGCCCCGTGCGGCCAAGGTCGACTTCGCCGGTCCGTACTACGAGTCGGGCGACGCGATCATGACGAAGAAGGACAACACCTCGATCAACTCCGTCGCCGACCTCAACGGCAAGACGGTGGTCACCGAAGCCGACTCGACCGCGGCGCTCGAGATCAAGAAGTTCGCGCCCAACGCGAACCTCCTGCTGTTCCAGCACGACCCCGAATGCGTCGCCGCCGTCCAGCAGGGCCGCGCTGACGCCTATGTCCTGGATCAGGGAATCCTGGTCAGCGACGCCAGCAGCAACCCGGCGGTCAAGGTCGTCGGGCAGCCGTTCACCCACGAGCCCTACGGCATCGGCCTGCCGAAGCAGGATCCCAGCGCGAAACAGTTCGTCAACGCGTGGCTGCAGACGATGTTCACCAGTGGTCAGTGGGCGAAGCTGTGGAAGGCGACCTTGGGCACGGTCGTGCAGGGCGCGACCCCGGAGCCGCCGAAAATCGGCTCCGTCCCCGGATCGTGAGGGGCGCGTCCGGTGAACGTCGTTCTCAGCCATCTCACTGATCTGCTCGCCGGGTTCGGCGTGACCCTGCAACTGACCGCCATCGGCTTCCTCGGCGCGCTGGTTCTGGGCACGGTGCTCGCGGTGTGCCGGGTGGTGCCGATCGCGCCGCTGCGCGTGCTCGGCACGGTCTACGTCGAGTTCTTCCGCAACATCCCGCTGCTGTCGTTGCTGATCCTCGTGGTGTTCGGCCTGCCCGACGTCGGGGTGACGTACTCGTTGTTCACCTCCGCCGCGCTGTGCCTCGTCCTGTCGGGCGCGTCCTTCGCGTGCGAAGCGATCCGCGGCGGGATCAACTCCGTCCCGATCGGGCAGGCCGAGGCCGCCAGGGCGATCGGCCTGACCTTCCGCCAGTCGCTGGGTTCGGTGATCCTGCCGCAGGCGTTGCGGACCATGGTGCAGCCGCTGACGAACGTCTTCATCGGCGTCGCGCTGAGTTCGTCGCTGGCGGCCGCGATCGGCGTCGCCGAACTGACGAACCGGACACAGCAGTTGACCCTGCGCTACGCCGAAGCCGTGCTGTTCTTCCTCGCCTCGGGCGCGTTCTACGTCGTGCTGGCGCTCGCCGGCGCCGGAGCGGGCGGCTGGCTCGAACGTAAGGTGGCGATCAAGCGATGACCGCGGACCGGGTGCTGTTCGACGCGCCGGGGCCACGGGCCCGTCGCCGGATCCGGGTCTTCACCGTCGTTTCGGTGCTGCTCTTCGTGCTGCTCGTCGCGGTCGCGCTCCGGCAGTTCGGGCAGCACGGCCAGCTCGCGGCCGACCGGTGGACGCCGTTCACGCAGACGTCGTACCTGAAATTCCTGTGGCAGGGTCTGGAAGGCACGCTGGCGGCGACCGCGATGAGCGCGCTGCTCGCGTTTCCGGCCGGTGCGCTGCTCGCGCTGCTGCGGCTTTCGCTGAGCAGGCCGGTGCGCTGGCTGGCGACCGCGTACATCGAACTGTTCCGCAGCGTGCCGCTGCTGTTGCTGCTCTACGCGTTCCTGCTGGCGTTGCCCGGCTACGGGGTGAACCTGCCGATCTTCTGGAAGCTCGTCGTGCCGATCGTGATGGTCAACGCGGCGGTGCTCGCGGAGATCTTCCGTGCCGGTGTGCTCGGCCTCGACAGGGGGCAGGCCGAGGCCGCGTCGGCGATCGGGCTGCGGTACTGGCCGTCGATGCGGCTGGTCGTCCTCCCGCAGGCCGTCCGGCTGGTGCTGCCGACGCTGGTGGCCCAGCTCGTCAACCTGCTCAAGGACAGCACCCTGGGGTACATCGTGAGCTACCCGGAACTGATGAAGCAGGGCAACGACCTCACCGTCTACACGCACCTGCTGATCCAGGCCTACCTCATCATCGCCGTGCTCTACGTGATCCTGAACTTCGCGCTGTCACAACTGGCCAATCTGGTCGAACGCCGGATGCGGCGACGCCGGATCCAAGGCCGCGTGGCGCCGATCGCCGGCGCCGCGGACCCGGTCGCGCTCGACGCCCCCGTGGCCTGAACACGAAAGGTGAAAGCCCATGTGCCGACTGCTCGGCGTGGTCTCGGCGGAGCCGGCGCCACTGACGGAGATCCTCACCGACGAACTCGAACCGTTTTCCCGGCTGGCTTCGGTGCACTGCGACGGCTGGGGGCTTGCCGCCTGGACTCCTGCCGGTGATCTGGATCTGCACAGACAGACGACGGCCGCACTCGTCGAGCCCGGCCTGATCGACGTGTGCGAACGGACCACCACCGATGCCGCGCTGATGCACCTGCGCAAGGCTTCGGCCGGGATGGCGGTGTCCACCGAGAACACGCATCCCTTCTCGGCGGGCAGTATCGCGTTCGCCCACAACGGGTTCTTCCAGCTCAACCCCGAAGTGGACAAGCTGCTCGAGGGACTCAACGCCGTCCCGCCCGTCGGGGAGACCGACAGCGAGCGGTACTTCAGCCTCGTGCTCGCGCTGATGCGGACGAACGATCCGGCGTCGGCGATGTTGCGCGCCGCGACGATGATCGGTGAGCTGGCCGAGGTGGAAGCGCTGAACACGATGATGCTGACCCACCAGGCGCTGTACGCGTTCGCGTTCTACGACGAGAAGGCCGTCCCCGCCGATCCCGAAGCACACTCCTACGAGTTGCGGTTCCGCGTTTCCGAGCGCGCGGTCCTGGTCGCGTCCAGCGGCTGGGAGCAGCCGTTGCCGACGTGGGAACCGCTCGTGTCCGGCACCGTCCTGGAGATCCGCCGATCCGATCTGCGGGTGTCGATCCACCGCCTCGCCGCGTCCTGCTACCGCTGACCCTGCCCGTGGGCACCGGCATCCTCCGGTTGGGCTCAGCTGCGCCGCTTGCGCCGGAAGGCGAGCACCGACATGGTCAGCACGACTCCGGCGAACATCCCGGCCAGCAGGTTCACGAGCCAGTCGACGTGGTCGCCGCTCTTGGCCGTCTGGGCGCTGGTCTGCACGGTCTGCGGCGGGGCGGGCGGAGCCGGCTTCGCGGCCGCCGGGCCAGGACTCGGTGTTTTCGGGGTTGCGGGTTTCTGCTTCTCCGCGGCCGGGCCCTTGCCCGTGGACGTCTTCGGCGCGGGCTTCTTGGCCGTGGGCTTCTTCTTGGGAGCGGCTTTGGCGGCGGGTTTCTTGGGCGCGGGGACGGCTTTCGCGGCCGGTGCCGGAGCGGCCGTCTGGGGAACGGCGGCCGTCGCGCAGGGCGGCAGGGGAGTCGTGCACACCTGCGGGATCTCCGTGGCGGCCATGGCACAGGATCGCCGCGAGGAGTGCCGCCGGTGTACCCGCGGCTCGCAGGCCGGAGTCGCGGCGCAAGCGGTTCCCGTGACGTCGGCATCCGGCGCGGTCACCCGCGGGGTTCGCGCGAACACCGGCGCAGGCTGTTCTTCGTCCGTTTCCGCCGCTTCGCACCGGGAACGGGACGTGCCACAGACCGCGGGCGCGGCGGACTCCTCACGGGTGGTCGGCAGTACCGCGCGAAGCAAGGCACCGACGTCGATCGGCAGGGAAGGCGGCTCCGGGGCCGTCGGCCCGGTGTCCTCGGTCGTGCCGATCTCCTGGGCCGACGCCATGCCAGGGGCGACCAGCGCGGCACCCAGCCACAGCGCACCCGCCCCGGCGGCGAGACCGAGTGGCACGAGCGCGCGCCGGAGGCGCGGGTGCTGGGGGGGACGGGGGAAGGGCAGTGTTTTCCGGCATGACGGGCGCTCCTGGATCCGGCAGCTGACGGGCGGGATGCTTGCACGGGCCGGTTCCCGGCGGAGCGGGCACGCCGGAGGCCCTGGTCTGGCCAACGCCCGGCGGAGGACGGCACACCGAGCCGCGGTGGTCGCGTGCGGTGTGCGGAGCGACATCGCATCCGGCGACCGCCGAAAGAGTCGAAAACGACGATACGAGCCCGGAGCCTCACCGGTCAAGCGCCGCCGCCGATATTTCTGCTGCCGACGGGTTGCCAATTCCACCGGACCGCGCGAGGCTGATTTCACGTCACCCGGATTCAGGAGGTGTTCCATGCCGAGTGCTCGACAGATCCGGCAGCAGCTTTTGCAAGCCGAAGCGAGCCGATTGAAAGCGCGTGAGGAGGCGGTCCTGGCCGTCGTCGGCGCGGCAGGCCAGTGGCAGAAGGCGGTCGGCAAGGCAGCCGAGGCGGAGCGCAGGTTGCACGCGGTGGTCGCGGCCGCGACCCAGCACGTGAGCGCCGAGGAACTGGCCGAATTCGGTGCCCTGCCAGTGAAGGACGTCAAGAACTGGGCGAGGAGCGGGGCTTCCCTGCCGACGAACGGAGCCGCCCCGGCGAGCCCCGCCAAGCCTGTGGGAGTGGCTGTGCGGCGTCAGCCGCCACCTTCGGCCGCCAAGTCGTGACGCGGGGAACACTTGCCGAAACGCGGGTTAATTGCTATGCCTTGTCAGCGGGATAAGTCTCTAATCGGCATGCATTGCGTAGTGGTATAAGAACTATCACTTGACCTTGATCAAGTTTCTGCTGTAATTCCAGCAAAGGAATTACAGTTCGCTTCAGTGATATCGGGGTGTGCCGTGGTGAACGAAAGCGATCTCTGTTCCCTCGACGGGTGCGGTGTGCTCATCGAGCAGCCGCCCGGTGATGGACCTCGCCGCAAGTACTGCTGCGCGGAACACCGCGCGGCCGGTCGGCGGGTCCGCCGCGCCAGCCAGGCCAACCGCAAGATAGGGGCTGACGAGGTCTTCTCCCTCAGGACGGCGTTCACCGTGCCCCCGGAGCGGTTGTCCGTGCCCGACGAGGTGTCGGTCGACGACACCATGAACGCGGAGTTGCTCGAGCCGGTGGAAGACGAGCCTGTGCGCCCGAAGGCGAGCAGGCGGCGCGAGCCGGTGAAGCCGGAGAAGGTCCGACGTGTCCGGCGCGGCAAGAACGGGAAGAAGAAGGTCGCCAGCGGCAAGGGCAGGCAGGCGGCCATCGCCTTCGGCACCGTCGGCGCTCTGGTCGGCGGGGCCATCATGGTGACCAATGAAGGCGCCCTGCTGCCCTCCAGCGGCGGCAAGGTGCCCCCCGCCGGTCAGTCGAACACCCAGTCGCTCAACGCCGGACGGCCGCCACAGCCGGTGGCCGTGTCGGGCCCGGAGAACCTCGACCAGTGGGCCGACCAGCTCAAGGTGCGGCTCGCGTCCGTCCACAAGCAACTCGGCGACCTCCAGTCCGCGACCAAGCAGTACCAGGCCTCGTCGGCCAAGGCTCCCGCCAAGGCGGCGGACGACCCGGTGAAGCAGGCCCAGGCCCAGGCCCAGACGCTGCAGCAGCAGGAGATGGCCCTGGAGTCGCTGGGATCCGGGATCGACTCACTGAAGCAGACGCAGACCATGTACGACGGCGCGCAGGAAGAGAGCGCCCGGCTGAGCAAGGCCATGGATGCGCTGCCGCTGGACCAGGCTTCCCCCGCGTCGACGGCGGCGCGGGAGCAGCTCTCCTCGCAGCTCGGCGCCGTCACCAAGCGCAGGGACATGCTGAAGGGGCTGGTCGACGGCGCGCAGACCGGGATCGCCACGACGATGGCCAACCCGCCCGCCGACCTGGCCAAGACCACCGAACCCATCGTCAACTCGGTGCTCGCCCTCACCAAGCGGCAGCCGGACAAGCCCAAGCAGCCCACCGCCGGTCAGCCGCAGACCCCGGCTGTCGTGCCGCACCCGGCGAAGACCGTCCCGAAGCCGCCCACCGCGGGGACGAGCGCTCCGCCGGACCCGTCCCGCCCGGCCGCACCCGCGCCGTCCGGCGGCGTGACCCCGCCGGACGGCCAGGTGCCGGGCACGGCGGTCCTTCCCCAGCCGGGCCTGGCCGCCGACCCAGCTGCCGAGCAGAACGTCGTCTATCCCGGAGACCCACAGAACGCCGCGTACCCGGGAGTGGCGCAGGCCTACCCGGACACCCAGCTCTTCCCGCATCCGGGAGCCGCGCGGAATCCGGACGGGCTGCCTCAGACCCTTCCGGTGCCGTCGTCCGATCCGTCGGCTTCGCTCCGTCCGGCGACCGGGCCCGGCGCCTCGCCGCTCCCGCGGATCCCGGTGGCCGACGTCCCGCAGGCCGCACTCCCCGCTGTTCCCGACACCCTGGACCAGGTCGTCAGCCCCGGCCAGGCTTCCACGCCCGGCGCGCCGCAGTCCGATCTGGACCGGGTCAACGCGGTGCTGGACCAGGCCGCGGGTAACGGGGGAGCGGCCCGTCCCGCCGGTGGCGGCGTCAGCGACTCGCCGCCGTCCAAGGCGGATCAGGCGCACCAAGCCGTCGACGCGGCGATGAACGTCATCAGCGACGCGGTCCACGAAGCCGTCGCCCAGCGGCTCGGCGACAAAGGTCCGGACTCGGGGCCCGGCCAAGGCCTGCCAAGCAACGCCGCGATCGACTCCGTGCGGGACAAGGCGCACAACGCGGTGGCGCAGCAGCTCGGTGACAGCGCGGGCGCCGGGCCCGTCCAGGATCAGGCGCCGTCCGCGGACCCCACGGCCGGTTCGCTCCAGGACAAGGTGCGCGAAGCCGTTACCCAGCGGTTGACCGGCGCGGACGCTGGCAAGTCCGGGGGCCACGGTTCCGTGGTCGGCAAAGCGATCCGGCTCGCGCTGCGGGCCGCCGCGCAGCAGAACGGGTCCAGTGCGCAGGACAGCCTGCCTGCCGACGCCTCATCGGATTCCGGCGGCCTCGCTGACTCGTCCTCCACGACGGCGTCCGGCGGTCAGGGCGCCGAGGCGTCGCCGCAGCCGGCTGCCGGGTCCAGGACCGGCGGCCGCACACCGGCGGCCGCGTCGAGTTCCGGCACCAGCAAGTCGCGGCCCGGTGGGGCGGGGTCGTCGGCGGCGACACCGATGTCCAAGGGACAACGGCAGGCGGCAACCTCCGGCAGCCGTCAGTCGAAAGCAGGAGCGGACCGGCAGGCGACCACCGGCGGGTCGTCGCGGTCCGGAGCGGGCTCGGCTCCGCAGTCCGGTCGCCATTCGGCTTGAGCCCCGGACCGCGGGTGAGGGGAGGTGCCTGCCGTGGTGCGAACCGCTTTCGTGTTCCCCGGCCAGGGCGCGTACCTCCCCGGTGCGTTTTCCCTGCTCGGCGGTGGTGAGCACCGCCGGACGCTGGCGATCATCGACGAGGTGGCCGGGCGGTTCGGCAGGCCGCCGGTGTCCCCCTTGCTGCTGGGCTCGGCGCCGGGAGACGTCCAGCGGCTGCTTGGCGATCCGAACCTCTACGACCTGGCGATCTTCGCCACCTCGGTGGCGCTCGCGGAGGTGCTGACGCAGGAATTCGGCGTCTTCCCCCACGCGGTGCTCGGCCACGGCATGGGCGAACTCGCGGCGCTGACCATGGCCGGTGTCTTCTCGGTGCAGAACGGCGCCCGCGCGGTGTGCGAACGTGGCGGAGCCTTTCTGCGGCACCCCTGCCCGCCCGGCGGTCTCCTGACGATCGGCTCGTCCTTACCCGGAACCGTTCGGCTGCTGTCCTTGATCTCCCGGGGCGAACTGACCGTCGCCGCACAGAACACCTCCGAAGAGACGATCGTGTCCGGCCGGATCGGCGGCCTTGCCGAGCTGGCCGAACTCTGCCTGGCCGAAGGCGTCCGGTGCACTCGGGTGCGGGCACCCCGGCTCGAACACCACCGGCTCGCCGCGCCCGCGCAGGACGCTTTCCGGAAATCGCTGGCCATGGTTCTGATGCGGCCCCCCTCCGTGCCGATATTCCTTTCGCACGAGCAGCGGTGGTTCGGTTTGGACGACGATCCATCCTGGACGGTTTCCCGGCATTTCACGATGCCGGTGCGTTTCGCGTCGAGTATCAGGACGCTCGCCAATGCGGGGATCACCGCGATGGTCGAATGCGGGCCGGGGTCGAATCTGGTGAGGTCGATCTCCTCGATCGCCCCCGAGGTGGTGGCCGTGGCCCCGATGCGAGCGTCGACGTCGTACGTGGAAATGGGTGACGCGGTGAGCGTCCTGCCGGCCCTCCGGTGGCCACCACTGCGGTGACGGCCACCCGACCGGGTGCTCGGATGGTGACTCTCCGCAGGTCAGGGAGCTGTGACAGGGTTGCTCGAAGTACCAGTTAACCCTCGCTAAAGCGCGCTTACCAGGCTTCGGCGGGACGCCTAGTATGTCTCCTATGGGTCCGTGTGTCCTGAACAGGAAGGAAGCTTGATGTAGGTATAGCTTCGGACCTGGTGCTGTGCGGACGATGGAGGTAGGCCCTCCGGAACCTCCCTGTGGGGGGCGGTTCCAAACCGCCCACTGCTGCGTT